>JACRBO010000109.1 GCA_016219235.1 Chloroflexota bacterium | reverse complement strand
TGCGGTTCACTCGTCACTCGTTACTCGTCATGCGAGTATAATTCTACATCAATGAACCCTCTGCGCGTGATCCTGCTGGGCTTGCTGCTCGTGGCGCTGCTCTTCATCGTTCAAGCAGACGATGTGGTGACAGCGTCGTTCGTCGCGCGCGCCAACAACTATCAAAGCACCTATCTGTATCGCCAGGCCGAAGACTATGTGCGGCTGGCCTTGACGCGGCAACCGTGGAATGCGGGCTTCGCTTTGCGCCTGGCCGAGTTGGCGCGACTGCGCGGCAATTTCGATCGCGTTGCGCCTTTGATCGATCAGGCGGCCGTGCTGGGCGCCGATTCACTGGCGGTTGGCGAACAACGCGCCCTGTTAGCCGAAGCGCGCGGACTATTCGAGGTTGCCGCGTTCTTCTGGCAGGAAATTGCCGATGCTCAACCGGCCAATGATTTTGCGGCAGCCCGCTTGATCGAGGCTTACAGCCACGCGGAGAATTGGCCCGCGGCACAGGCCGCCGCCGAACAGTGGGCACAGCCAGGTTCATCTCAAGCGCATTTGCGCTTGGGCAAATTGCTGGCCTTCGATGAGCCGACTCGCGCCCGGCAAGAATTCAACGCTGCCAACCTGAATGCCGCCGCCGATTTTATGCGCGCCCTCGATCAACCAGATGCGGCCTTGCGCGCTCTGTTGTTGGGACGGGCGTTTTTGGCGCAGAACGATCTGACGCTGGCCCTGCGTGCTTTTGAGGTGTCCATTGAAGCCAACCCAGCCTATGCCGAAGCGTATGCCTACGCCGGCTTCGTGCGCGATCAACTGGGCCGCGATGGCCGCGCCCGGCTCGATCGGGCCGTGGAACTCGATCGGGAGTTGGTGGTCGCGCGCTATTTCCGCGCCCGATCGGCCTGGCAACGCGGCGAACTCGATCAAGCGTTGAGCGATCTGCACTACGCCGGCGAGCGCGAACCGCAGAATCGCATCATCGCCGCCGAACTGGGCCGCCTGTACATGCAGCGCGGCGAACTGGAGCGCGCCCAAGTGTGGCTGATCGCCGCCCGCAATTTGCAGATTGATGATCCGCTGGGCTGGCTGGCGCTGGCCGAATTGTATGCAGGCCGCGCTTACGGCTCGCCCGCGCAAGCGATCGAGGCGGCGCAGGAGGCCGTGCGGCGCGCGCCATCTGAAGCCGAGGCGCATGTGTGGCTGGGAGCGGCGTATTTGCTCAACGACGATCGCGCCGCCGCCGAAACTGAGTTACAGCACGCCGTGGAGTTGGATGCAACTTCGGCGCTGGCGCAGCTCTATCTGGGGCGGCTGTATGGAAAGGACACGAGTCCGGGGCGCGAGGCCTACGAACGCGCGCGCGCCCTGAACCCCAACGGACCGATCGGGGCGCAGGCGCAGCGCGCTTTAGACCTGCCTTAGCTATGGTATAATCTCGCCCGTTGTCGCCGTGTTTGATCGAAGTACAAAGGAGTTTGCTATGGCTCGCCGTTCCCGCAGTCAACAAAACGCTCAGCGCAATGCGCGCATCATGTTCGCGAGTCTGGCGATCCTGGTGGTCGCGTCGATGGTGTTGAGCATGGTCGTGTCCACCCCGACGGTTACACCGCCGGCCGTGACCACACCCGCCGCGCAGACCGCGCCGCTGCCGCTGACCACACCTTGATGTTGTAGTCGCGCCCCAATCCAAACGCCTCGACCGGCCTGGTCGAGGCGTTTTGCGTGATCGATGGACGCTTAACGGCCGCGCAACAGCAAGATCAGGGCAATTGCCATGACGACGGCAAACTCAATCAAGACACGGCGATTCAGCCGGTTAATCAAGTATTGATTCGCCAGGCCCACCAGCGCATAAAAGACCAGCAGTTGCGACACCGCCGCCGTAAACACATCGGTGCGCCAGTAGTTGATGGCCCAATTGCTTTGCGCCAGAATCAAGCCCACCGACAAAGCGAGCAGCAGCACGCGGCCGGCCGCCGCGCGCGTGGCCCACAACAGATCAAAGGCCAGGCCGGCTGCCACCACCAGCGTTACCGTGGCGCTGATCAGGCTGCGGGCGCGAGTATTCCACACCAGACCAAACAGCAGCACCGCCAGGATATATGCCAGCGCGTTGAGGAACAATCGCGCGCGGCCGGCGGTCGGGCCGTCAGGATCGATCGTGGCGTACTCGGCGGCGGCCACGGCCCATAACACCGCGCCCGTCAACGCCAACCCGATGATCCACGTGCGTGCCTCAGACACATTGCTGAGAATTTGCGCCGCCACCACCACCGTCAACGCCGGGATAATCCAGTATTGAAAGGTGCGGCCCACCTCGCCGCGCCGCACACGCGGATGGGCGCGCATCAATGTATCGATGCCCGCGCACGTCAGGGCGGCGGCCAATAGCGACACAAATGTTGTGGCAGAAAACTCCAGGCGCAGCGGCGTGCCCAGGAACGAAGTGCCTACCCCGGTGGTCGCCGGCGACTCGATGAGGGGTAACAAACTCAGGCTGAGGACAATCAGCCCCACAAGCACGCTGAGGCGCTCGCGATTGATGGAGGTCATGCGGTCGATCATAGCGCGTGGATTCTAGCGGGGGACAAGGCTTTTGTCAAAGTCACAGTGAGTGGCAGCTATAAAACAGCGACCACGCTCGTGAATGAGCGTGGTCGCCAAACAACGTCTCGATGATGCCGGTTAGCGGCTGCGGCGGCGCAACAACATCACGCCAGCCACCCCCACCACCCCCATCGCCGCCAGGGCCATCTCTGGCGCCACGGACGATCGGGCGCTGAGCGACTGCAATTGGATTGCGGTGGGCGTCTGCAT
>JACRBO010000115.1 GCA_016219235.1 Chloroflexota bacterium | reverse complement strand
CTTACGAAATCAAAGCATCTTACGCATTCATCGAACGCAACTTCAATATCGTCAAGCGTTACTGGGCGTGGGAACTGGTCTGGCTGATCTACGGCATCGTCAATTCGCTGTCGGTGAGTTTCATCGGCGTGGGAATGGGCGCGCTGGGCGCGACGGCCACGCAAAGCCAGACGATGGTGATCTATCTCGCCATCGGCACAATCGTATGGCGCTATCTGTCGGTGATCTTCTACTGGGTCACCGACGTGATCGGCATCGAGCGCTGGGAAGGCACGATCGAGTACACGCTAATGGCGCCCATCCAGCGCGTTACACATATGCTGGGGCAGACGTCGTTTGCGGTGGTCTACAGCCTGTTCCACACGATCGTGATCCTGGGCGCGACACTGTTGTTCTTCGAGATCACATTGGCCAACGTGAACCTGTTCACGGCGTTGATCGTGATGCTGGCGGGCAGCTTCTCGTTCATTGGCTTCAGCATCGTCGGCGCAGTGCTGCCGCTGCTGTTCCCGGAGCGCGGCTCGCAGATGACGCACGTGATTATCGCGCTGCTGTTGCTGGTGTCGGGCGTGTACTATCCAGTGAGCGTGCTGCCGCAGTGGATGCAGTCGGCGTCGCGGCTGTCACCGGCCACGTATGTGCTGGAAGGCGTGCGAGCGGGCCTGCTCGACGGCGCCGACCTCACTACGGTGTGGGCGCAAATCTGGCCGCTGCTCATCATCGGCGCGATCACGCTGCCCGCGGGCCTGAAGATTTTTCACTGGGCCGAGCAGTATGCCAAGCGGACGGGCAAGTTGCACCGGAACGGGTGATTGGTAACCGGTAATTGGTGATTGGTAATCGGTCGATCGGTAACTGGTAATCAGTTGACTGGTTACCGATTGACCAATCGACCAATCGACCAATTGACCAATCGACCAATCGACCAATCGACCAATTGACCGATTGACCAGTTACCAATTACTCGCTACACATTGAGGGCAATCATGATTACGGGCAAAATTCTCAAATTTCACGGCTGGCCGGAGGGCCGCATCATTGGACTTGCCAGGAAGGCCGCCGACAAATTGTGGGACGATGAGTTGGATCGCGAGGCGATTCTGGCGCGGCTCGATGCTGTGCGCGCCAAACCGGGCGATTATCTATCCGATGTGAAGCTGGGCGATTTAGCACGCGAGTGCTTGCGTACGCGCATGCGCGCCTTCGCCCCGCAAGCCGATCGGACCGATGATACCCTGCGCGATGAGGCGCTGCCGTATCGCATCTGGGGCCGGGAGCACATCGAACAAGGGGCGCTGGCGCAAATGGAAGCGGCGATGCGTTTGCCGATCACGGCCGCAGGCGCGCTGATGCCGGATGCGCATCAGGGCTACGGCCTGCCGATCGGCGGGGTGCTGGCGACCGAAGGCGCGGTGATTCCATATGCGGTCGGTGTGGACATCGCGTGCCGCATGCGGTTGTCGATCTTCGAAGTGTCGCCGTTCGTTATCGGGCAGCGGCCAGGCCAGTTCAAGAATGCGCTGCTGGAGCAAACGCGCTTCGGCATCGGCGAAAAGTGGAGCACCGCAGAGCGGCCCGATCACGACGTGCTGGACGATGCCGATTGGAAAGCCACGCGCATGCTGAAGTCCTTACACGATCTGGCCGCAGGCCAACTCGGTACCAGCGGCACAGGCAATCACTTCGTGGAGTGGGGGGCGTTCGATGTGATCGAGAAAGACGATCGGTTGGGGCTGGAGCCGGGCGAATATCTGGCGTTGTTGTCGCACAGCGGCTCGCGCGGCGTCGGCTTCAAGATCGCCAATTTGTATTCGCAGTTGGCGCAAGAGCAGCATCCTGATCTTGATCGCGCCGTGCGGCACCTGGCGTGGCTCGATCTGAATTCGGAACTCGGTCAAGAGTACTGGGTCTCGATGGAACTGGCCGGTCGGTTCGCGTCGGCCAATCACGCGGTGATTCACCGCAAGGTGGCGAACGCGATCGGGTTGAAGCCGGCCGCGGTAGTGGAGAATCATCACAACTTTGCGTGGCGCGAAACGCTGGCCGATGGCCGCGACGTGATCGTGCATCGCAAAGGCGCGACGCCCGCGAGTGCAGGTGTGCTCGGTGTGATCCCCGGCTCGATGGGCGATGCCGGCTACGTGGTACGCGGGCGTGGCGACGCGCAATCGATCAACTCGGCATCGCACGGCGCGGGCCGCGCGATGAGCCGCAGGAAAGCGGACGAGACGATCACGCGCCATGCGCGCGATGCGTATCTGCGCGAGCGCAACGTGACGCTGCTGGGCGGCGCGGTCGATGAATCACCGCAAGCCTACAAGCCGATCAATGAAGTGATCGCCGCGCAGTCTGATCTGGTTGAAATCATCGGCCGCTTCACGCCGCGCATCGTGCGCATGGCGGAAGAAGGCGGGGATTGGTAATTGGTCAACTGGTAACTGGTGATCGGTCAATCGGTAACTGGTCAACTGGTAACTGGTGACTGGTCAATCGGTAACTGGTGACTGGTCAATCGGTAACTGGTCGACCGGTCAACTAGTTACCGATTGACCGATTACAGATTTACCGATTACCGATCACCGATTACCAACAATCTGGAGGCAACCATGATACTTGAAACAACTACCGATCGAATCTTCTTGCCCGACGCGCCGGCGATTGCGGGCTTGACGTTTCGGCTGTTTCGCGACGACGACTATGCCGTGATCGTCGATTTGACCAATGCTTACTTTGAGGCCAATCAAACGGGCGAGGTTATCACGTTGGAGTGGCTGAAGAATTTCTATCGCAACACATCCAACTTCGATCCGCGGCGCGACGTGCTGTTGGCCGAGGTCGGTGGCCGGCCGATTGCGTATGGCCGCCGCTGGCATCGCCAGTTGGATGACGGCACGCGGCTGTACCTCAACATCGGCTGCATCCTGCCGGACTGGTCACGACGCGGCATCGGGCGTGCGATGCTGCATCAGGGTGAGGCGTATCTGCGCGAGATCGCTGCCACGCAGCCGGACACCGGGCCGCGTTACTTCCAATCATTTGTGGCCGATACAGAGCTGGGCGCGGACGCGTTGCTGCGCAGTGAAGGCTATGAGATCAAACGCAACTTTTATGAGATGGTGCGGCCCGATCTGGAGGACATTCCTGATCTGCCGCTGCCCGCCGGACTGGCAGTGCGCCCGGCGACGTCCGATCACTATCGCGCGATTGGCGCGGCGTTGAATGAAGCGTTTCGCGATCACTGGGGGCACAGCGAGTCCACCGAGCAAGAGCATCAACGCTGGTTGAACAGTCCGCACTTTCAGCCGCATTTGTGGCAAGTGGCGTGGGCGGGCGATGAGGTAGCGGGTGTGGTACTGCCCTACATCGATGCCGAAGAGAACGCGCACTTCAAGCGTCTGCGCGGCTGGCCCGATCCGATCTGTGTGCGGCGGCCATGGCGCAAGCAAGGCTTAGCCAGCGCATTGATCGCGCGAAGTCTGCGCGTGTTGAAAGAGTACGGCATGACAGAAGCGGCGCTGGGCGTCGATACAGAGAACCTCAGCGGCGCGCTGCGGGTCTATGAACGACTCGGCTTCAAGGCCGTGAAGCGGTTTGGCAGTTACTGGAAGCCGATGGGGGACGAGTAACCGGAAACTGGTAACTGGTAACTGGTAACTGGTAATCGGTAACTGGTAATCGGTAACTGGTTGACCAATTACCGATTGACCAATTACCGATCACCGATTGACCAATTACCGATTGACCAGTTACCAGTTGACCGATCACCAATTGACCAGTTTCATTCTCAGGAGAAAACGACCATGTTGGCTGAACTTGAATTGGCTGAAATGACTGACTTTGGTTTACCTGACGGCTATACCCTGCATGGGGCGACGTTGGACGATTTGCCGGAAGCCGTTGAGATGTTCAACGCTTCTTCACGGCACACCGTGGGCGTGAACGAGTTTACCGTCGAGCGGTATCGCAGCGAGTGGGAAATTCCAATCTTGAATCTGCCCGAATATGTGAAGGTGGTCCGCGCGCCGAACGGGCAACTGGTGGCTTGCGTGGAAGTGTGGGACTTGTTCGATCCGCACACGCGTATCAACATGTGGATCAAGCTTCACCCCGATCATCTGGGGCGCGGTATCGAGGCGGCCCTGCTGCGTTTCGCCGAAGAGAAGGCACGGCAATCGGCTTTGCCACGCGCCCCACAGGTCGCGCGGGTGAGTGCCATCGGTTGGGTCAACCAACTGGATTCCGAAGTGAATGATGCATATCTCTCGGCGGGCTTTCAACTGGTGCGCAACAGTTATCACATGCGCATCGAGTTAACCGAAGCTCCGCCAACGCCTGTGTGGCCGGACGGCATTACGCTGCGGCCGTTCGTGCCCGAGCGTGACCTCGAAGCCGTGGCCTGGGTCGATCGTGAAGCGTTCCGCGATCACTGGGGCTTTACCGAGCGGCCGTTTGAAGCCGATGTGCAAATGCTGCGCCACTGGATGACCGAGTCAGGGTTCGATCCGTCGTTGTGGCTGCTCGCCGTCGATGGTGATCGGATTGCGGGCATCAGCCTCAATAACGCCGAAGCCGACGAAGATCCCAACATGGGCTGGGTCGGCTCGCTGGGCGTGCTGCGCGAGTATCGGCACAAAGGCTTAGCGACGGCGCTGCTGCATCACTCCTTCGGCGAGTTCTATCGGCGCGGCAAGACCTCCGTTGGCCTGGGCGTGGATGCCTACAACCTGACGGGCGCGCTGCGCCTGTACGAGCGCGTGGGCATGCACGTGCATCGCAAGTACAACACGTACGAGAAGGAATTGCGCGGCGGCGTGGAGTTGAGCACGCAAGCGTTGAAGTGATGAGTGATGAGTGACGAGTGATTGGTTGACTGGTAACTGGTTGACTGGTAATCGGTTGACTGGTAATCGGTAACTGGTAACTGGTGGACTGGTTACCAGTTACCGATTGACCAATTGACCAATTGACCAATTGACTGATTGACCAATTGACTGATTGACCAGTTACCGATTGACCGATTACCGATTACCACTGACACAGGATTTTCACCATGACCATTTCTTTACCCACTGGCTTTACCGCGCGGCCCGCGACGGTGGACGATCTGGCCGCGACGGTGGATTTGATGAATGCCGTGACTCAACTCGATGGCGGCAAGAGCGACACGACCGTCGAATATATGCAGCGCTACTGGCAGGGCGATGATTTGAACCTGACTATCGACACGTTTTTGGTGCATTCACCGGATGGGCGGTTGGCGGGCATGGCGCAGTTCATCGCCGATGCGCCGCCGTCGCCGTATGACACCGACACCTGGACGCATCCCGACTTTGCCGAGAGCGGCGTGGGTGAAGCGCTATTACAGTGGATCGACGAACGCGCGGCGCAGGCGATGACGTCGGCCCCGGCGGGTGAGCCTGTCTCGATCGAGCACGTTTACATCTATTCGAGCAACGTCGGTTTGCAGCGTCGATTGGAGAAATCTGGCTACCGACGCGAACGTATCTATCATCGGATGCAGATCGACTTCAACGGCGCGCTGCCTGAACCCAGACTGGCGAACGGTATCACCATCCGATCGTTCCGGCGCGGTGGTGAAGAGCGCGCGGTATACGCTGCCTTCGCCGAAGCCCAAGCCGACGAGTGGGGCCAGGAAGATCCGCTGCCCTATGATAAATGGCTGTACTACTTTATCGAAACCGAACCCGACTTCGATCCCGGTTCGTGGTTCCTGGCCGTCGAGGGTGACACCATCGTCGGGTATGCGTTGTGTCGCTGGACGCGAGCGGGTCAGCCCGACCATTGCACGGTGCGCTATCTGGCCGTGCGGCGCGCATGGCGCAAGCGCGGCATCGCGCTGGCCCTGCTGCACGCGGCCTTTGGCGAGATGCAGCGGCGCGGCTACAAAGGCGCGGGCCTCGGCGTCGATGCGACCAGTTACACCGGGGCCGATCGGTTGTACCTGCGCGCCGGGATGCATGTGGCGGCAGAAACACTACGCTATCGGAAAGTCTTGCGTGACGCAAAATGAGTAACGAGTAATGAGTAACGAGTTAATGGCGGAGTCGCATTACTCGTTACTGGTTGCTCCTTTGGAGAGTGCCATGTTCCCTCAAATCATCGATACTGCTTACCGGCAACAACTGGACGACAACTTGATCTTGCGCTTTGCCACGGTGGATGACATCGAGCCGCTGGCACAGTTTAACGGGCGCATTCACGGCGACGACGGCAAGTTCAACCCGTACATCGCGCAGTGGACGCGCGAGTT
>JACRBO010000114.1 GCA_016219235.1 Chloroflexota bacterium | reverse complement strand
CGTGGCCTCCCCCACAGGCGACGCAGCCGGTTGCTCTGGTTACTGCACCGCCTGGTCCGTGATCGACAACGCCTCATTGATGACGTTGAAGGCGCCCTTCAATTGCTGCTCGTTGATAATCAACGGCGGATTGGTAAAGATCAAATTGCCGGGCGTGAAGTGATACAGCCCGTGCTCTTTGAGATAAGCGGCCGCTTTGCCGACTTCACTCGCCGGCATAACCTCTTTCGTCTCGCGATTCTTCACCAGCTCGATCGCGCCAAACAGACCGATCGAGCGCACGTCCCCGACGGACGGGTGCTCGGCCTTCAAGTCGTCAAGCAGACCACCCATCACCACGCCCATGCGTTTCGCATTGCCCACGATGTCTTCGTCTTCCATCACCTTAATCGTCTCGATGGCTGCCGCCAGACACATCGGATGCGCGTTGTACGTCAGGCCGCCGTAGAAGGTATTCCTGGCGAAGTGATCGGCGATCTTGTCGCTGATCGCCACCGCGCCCAGCGGCATGTAGGCTGAAGTCAGACCTTTCGCCATCGTGATGATGTCCGGCACGACGTTCCAGTGATCGACGGCGAACCATTCGCCGGTGCGGCCAAAGCCCGCCATCACTTCGTCGCAGACCAGCAAAATGCCGTACTTATCGCACAACTGCCGCAGGCCCTGCAAATAACCGTCGGGCGGCACGATGAGGCCGTTGGTGCCCGTGACCGTCTCGATGAAGATCGCGGCGATGGTATGCGGCCCTTCGTACTGGATCACTTCCTCGATGTGATTGAGGCAATCCATGGTGCAGCCGGCGGGATTGTTCTTGCAGAACGCGCAGCGATACTTGAACGGATCGAAGACGCGCACGATGCCGGGGATACCGGGTTCGTTGGCCCAGCGGCGATAGTCGCCCGTCAGCGTGATCGCGCCTGCCGTCGCGCCATGATAGGCGCGGTAGCGCACGATGATCTTCTGCTTGCCCGTGTACTGCCGCACCAACTTGATGGCGTTTTCATTAGCCTCCGCGCCGCCCAGCACGAAGAAGAACTTGTTCAGGTCGCCGGGCGTATGCTTCGCCAGCAGCGGCCCGATCTGCGCGCGGACTTCCGTCGCCATGCTCGGCCCGGCATAGACCAACTTCGCGGCCTGATCTTGAATGGCCTTGATGACGCGCTGATTGCCGTGGCCGATGTTGACGCACATCAACTGCGAATTCATATCCACGTACTGCTTGCCGTTGGCGTCCCAGAAATAGACGCCTTCGGCCTTCGTCATTGGAATCGGGTTGACGGCATCCTGCGCGGACCATGACCAGAAGGTGTATTGTTTGGATAAGTTGACGATCTCTTCGGCGGATAAGGACGAGGTCATGAGG
This sequence comes from Chloroflexota bacterium, assembly GCA_016219235.1. The sequence continues at coordinate 1,403 of JACRBO010000114.1, read as the reverse complement.
GAGCGGCTCCTTGTTGAGTGACGGGTGACGAGTGACGGGTGACGAGTGATGCGAAACAGGATTGTTTGCATTGTAGCACGAGCGGCGACGAGCGCAAGACCGAAATTATCGGCGGTGATGGCGCGGTGCGTTATCGCGCGGAGGGGCAGGCTTTCAAATTGACCGGCCTGGGGGAGTGTGCTAATCTCGGAGGCGGGATAATTCGTGCGCTGACGGAAACATCGGCGTTTTGTCGGTGCGAGTCGAGAGAGAGGAAAACGATCATGAACAAGCGAAGATTCTTGGGTAAACTCATTGCAATGTTGGTACTCTGTTGTTTGGTGGACTGCAAAACACGGGTAGATCAGCTTACTCCGTCAAACGCTGCGCCTTTGCCGTTGACAACCGCCCTTCTAAGCAAATCTGACATGAGCAACGATTGGCACTGGTATTTTGAACACGATGCGCCGACGACTACCAATCCGGTTACGCAGACACAGGCTTTTCCGATGGAAGTGACCTCGCGCGTGTTTCGCGGCTATTGGCAGATTCGAGAGAATGACGTCCTGATTGGTCACACCCTGAACCGATACGTTGAACCATCTACAACCCTTCCAGAAATTACTTCGACGGACCTGCTTGACTATCCAAAAGACCAGTTCTATTCACCCAATGTAATCAAAGTCGGAAAGGCCCAACTTGCCGAATGTGCTCCATCGCCTAATGCCTCGGTCTGGCCGCCAGTGTTGGCCTGCAAAGTGATCGTACAGTATGACCATGTATTGTCGATTGTGCAGATCACCTCGCAGGTGTCCATGCGAGCGCAGGTAGAAGAAGCCATTAACCAAATTTTGAAGGCAACTGATGTTCGAATTCAACCGATAGCACAAGCAGCGAATCCATAGCCCGTGCAGCCCTCCTCAGTCCGCTCAAGCGGACTTGCCACTATCAGCCGTCGGATTCAATCGATGGCGATAATTTTCGTTTGGCGTTGAAATCAAAAACGTGCGAAGGGCGCCACCGTCCTTCGCACGTTTTGCACTGTGTGGATTGAGTTCCGGCAAGTTTAAGGCGTATAGCGGAACACGCCCGTGATCTGATATTCGACGCTGCGCGCGGCGAAGTGCATGTCCAGATTCTCGCTCTGGGCGACGGCGGGATTCGGCGTGATGAAGCGGAAGTCCATGCCGACAAAGTCGTCCTGATTGAGCGAGCTCGGGTTGCGCAGCGTCACCGTCGCCTTGAACCGATCGCGGATGTGGGCCTCGATGTCGCGCTTGATGGCGGCGAGCTCGGCGTCGGTGAGCGGCGCGGTGTTCAGGGCGCTGACCCGCGCCTGGATAAAGTCATTCAGCACTTTGGCCGCGTCCCCGTAAGCGGCCTGCACCGCGCTGGCAGGCGTGTTGTCGTGATCCCACGTCATG
>JACRBO010000119.1 GCA_016219235.1 Chloroflexota bacterium | reverse complement strand
CTTTCAGATCGTACTTCAGCATGATCGATTCGAACGAGCAGCGCCCGTCGTGATGGCCCAGCTCTACGCCCGGCGCATCAAACGGAATCGCTTCGATCGCGGCCGCCATCGGCACGATCTGATTTTTCGGCACAAATAGAAACTCGGCTTCGTTGTCGACGAAGCGCGTGATCAGCCACGGGCAGGCCACGCGATCGACGTGAACGTGGGAACGGGTAATCCATTTCATGGCACACCTCCTGTCAGAAGTTGTAACACATTTCAGGTGGTTGCCGGCGGCGCGTGTGGTATGATCTCGTCAACCGACAGCCGCGCGCTAATTCGTTGATTCGCGCCCATTCGCTGATTCGCTAATATTCGTTGACGCCCATTCGTTGATTCGCTCCCATTCGTTGACACCATGCCTACCGACTTGCGCGACCGGCTCAAGAAACTCAACATCCACAAAGGCGCGGCCCATCTCGCCGCCGCGCCCAAACCCAGACGCCGTCGCGGCCTCGAAAGCCTGATCGACGGCGAAGTGATCGAGACCGACTATGGCCCGGCCTTCGTGCACATCGAACGCTATGCGCTCGATCACATCCACGGTAAATTTGCGTTGGGCGAAGCGTTGTCGCAATCCAAAGCAGTGGCGGCTGAACTGGCAGCAGAGGTTGACGGTGAACTAGACTTGCGCCGCGCGGCCTTCATCGATACCGAGACGACCGGCCTGGCGGGCGGCACGGGCACCTTCGCCTTTCTCGTCGGCGTGGGCACGTTCGATGCAAACGATTACTTCGTCGTGCGCCAATATTTCCTGCGCTCGCCCGACGAAGAACCCGCGATGCTGCTGCATATCGCCGAGACGCTGGATCAGTGCGAAGCGATCGTGTCGTTCAACGGGCGCGGCTTCGATCTGCCGCTGCTCACCACGCGCTTCACGCTCGTCCGATTGTTTCCTCACATCCTCACCGCCCCGCACCTCGATCTGCTGACGCCGTCTCGTCGGCTGTGGCGCGGTCGCCTGGAATCGTGCAGCCTGTCGTCGCTGGAAGATCACATCCTGGCAGTGCGCCGCGATCAGGCCGACATTTCGGGCGCATTCATCCCGGACATGTACTTCGATTATCTCCGCAGCGGCGATGCCAGCGAGATGCCGCGCGTGCTGTATCACAACGTCTTCGACATCCTCTCGATGGTCACGTTGTCCACGCAGTTGATCCAGTTGTTCGATCGCGCGCAGACGACCCATCGGAACGCGGGGGATTTGTACGCTTTGGGCAAGTGGCACGCCGATCACGCTCAGCACGATCAGGCGGAGGTTTACCTGCTACAGGCGATCGATCTGGCCGACGATCCGGAGACGCATCACGCGGCGGCGTTGCGTTTAGCCATGCTCTACAAGCAGTTGGAGCGTCGCACTGACGCGGTGCCGTTGTGGGAGGCCGTCACCGATCTGCCCGAAAACTCGGCCATCGATGCGTGCGTGGAACTGGCCAAGTACTTCGAATGGCACACGCGCGATCTACCGCACGCCGTCCACTGGACGCAGCACGCGCTCAAACTGGCCGACGCGCTGCCATCCGGTTTTGTGCGTGATGAAGTAAGAGCGGGGTTGGAACATCGACTGGAGCGGTTGGAAAAGAAAGTGACGAGTAATGCGTAATTCGTACTGCGTAATCGGAGGCAGACATGACCTACGACGAATGGGAAGCAACAGTTCCGGCCAGCATCACCGATGATGTCTTGTGGAGAATGAAAGTTTATCGACTGGGATTGTTTGCCGCCGACATCGGCTGGTCAGATGTTACGCAGCTGATGCACGATAAACGCACTGTGGCTTTATCCGATCAGTTGTATCGTTCGCTGGGTTCAATCAGCGCCAACATCGCCGAAGGTTACAGCCGAGGCTCAGGCAAAGACCGTGCCCGCTTCTATGAATACGCGCTCGGCTCGGCGCGCGAAAGCCGTGACTGGTACTACAAGGCCCGCCACATTTTGAGCGAATCTGCGGTCAAGCATCGGCTCGATCAGTGCGCACAGATCATTCGCCTGCTATTAACCATGCTGCCCGATCAGCGCCACCGTACCTTCAAAGAAGACACCGTCGCTTATGACATCGATCCGATCGAGTAACTGCAATTACGCAGTACGGTGTTACGCAGTAGTCTTTTCCAAACAAAAACCCCTCTGCACTGAGAGGGGCTCTTGTTGCCGGAACCGTTCAGGTTACGCGAAGCACTTCTTGTGATAATACATCATCTTGCGCCGCAGGCCGTCCTTGATCGGGAACATCTCGCCGATCGTGATCACCTGGCCGCACTTCTCACACACATGCTTCGTCGGCATAAGTGCCTTCTTGGCTTCTTCTTTGGACTTCTCACCGGTCTTCGCCATCGCTGTGCTCCTTTGGGCGCGCACTTGCGCCGATTAAAACTGCGGCGATAATGAGCGCCGCAGCGAAGGTAATATTCCCACATTCCCTAATCTCTGTCAAGGAGACCGCCTTTGAACCTGCTGCTTTTCGACGTGGACGGCGTACTGGTCTACGACCACGCTTATCGGGCCGGTGTCATCGCCGTGCTGAACTATTTTGGCGGCCTCATGGGCCTGACCGCGCCCGTCATCGACGAGGCCGCCATCGAGGCGTTTCACGCGCACAGTTACACCAACGAATGGGATCTGGTGCCGTTCGGCGTCGGCGTCATGCTGATCGAGACGCTGGCGCGCACCCCCACTGCCCGATTGGCCCTTGCTCCCCCGATCGAGGTGTTGCGGCAAATCCGGGCTGATCATCACGATCGATTTCCGTATGAGCAGTATCTTGATCAAACCGATCACATCGCAGGCAAACCTGCGGCGAAAGCGCAAGCCGCGCTGCTGTCTGCAGCCGATCGGCTGATCGGCGACGATCACGCGCGCCAACTGGTGCAGGCCGTCGTGCGCGAACTGCTGGCGAATCCCTATGACATCACGCGCGCCATCACGACGCAAATGCTTCAAGAGTACGCGCTCGGCTCGGTCGTGTATGAAGCAACGTATGGCCTGCCCCCGCACTTCGATCTGCCCGGCCTGCTGCACACCGAAGATCGACCGGCGTTGTCACCTGCGAGCAAAGTCACGATCGACGCACTGGCGCAGGCGGGCCGCGCGCACGTCTGCGTCTACACCGCGCGTCCCAGCCTGCCGCCCACCGATCTGCCCGACGATCTGACGCTGCGGGCCGCCGGCTACTCGCCCGAAGCCGAGATGGCCGTGCAGCTCGTCGATTTGCAGGCGTATCCGCTGATCGCTTCCGGGCGAATGTTGTGGCTGTCGCGGCTCGTCAATCGACCGGTCG
>JACRBO010000110.1 GCA_016219235.1 Chloroflexota bacterium | reverse complement strand
GTATGCGTTGATCGCGCGCAACCTGGCGCTGGCCTACAAACAAGCCAACGGCACTCACACCGTCGTCGCGCCGTGCAGCGCCTGCTATCTCAATCTGGCGAAGGCCGACTTCTATATGAACGAGCGGCCGACGCTGGGCGCGAACGTCAACACCGCGCTGGCTGCAGGCGGCCTCCATTACGATCCGGGTACGCTGGACATTCGCCACCTGCTCGACGTGATTATCAACGACATCGGGTTGGACGCGGTGAAGGCGAAAGTGGTGCGGCCGCTGAAGGGCCTGCGCGTCGCGCCGTATCTGGGCTGCATGGTGCCGCGCCCGGATTACGATCACCGCTGGTCGAACCCCGAATATCCCAACGAACTCGATCGGCTGTTGAAGGCCCTCGGCGCGGAAGTGATCGACTTCCCGCTGAAGACGCACTGCTGCGGCGGACACATGACGCAGATCGGCCCGGAGACGGCCTATAAGCTGATCAACCGGTTGATCAGTTCGGCCGATCAATACAAGGCCGACGTGATGGTGACGCTGTGTCCGATGTGCCAGATGAACGTCGATGCCTATCAGGGCGAGACGAACCGGCACTTCCAGACCAACTACCAGATGCCGATCATTTTCTTCACGCAGTTGATTGGCCTGGCTTTCGGTCTCGATCCCAAGACTCTGGGCTTTGGCCGCGAATTCGTCAGCGCGAAAAATATGCTGAGCCGCATCGGGCTGGAAGCGCCGGAACCGATCGAATCGGCGCCACCCAAAAAGCCGCTTAAGAAAGAGGGCCTGCCCATGCCCCGCATGCCGCGCGATGCGAGCGATGAGGAGGTGAAGTCATGAGCCAGCCCATTCACCTGTTTGATGCAGCCGAACCTGTCGAGGAGCGCGTGGGCGTGTACGTGTGCCACTGCGGCACGAATATCTCCGCCACCGTCGATGTGGTTGAAGTACGCGATTGGGCGGCGCAGCGCTTGAAGGATCGCGGCGTGGTCGTGTCGCGTGATTACAAGTTCATGTGCTCGTCACTCGGTCAGGAGATGATTGAGAAGGACATCAAAGAACTGGGCCTGACGCGTGTAGTGGTGGCGGCGTGCTCGCCGCACCTGCACGAAAATACCTTCCGTGGCGCAGCCAAACGCGCCGGCTTGAATCCGTATTTGTCGGAACTGGTCTCGATCCGCGAGCAGGTGTCGTGGGTGCACACCGACAAGAGCGCCGCGACCGATAAGGCCAAAGCGGTCCTATCGGGCGGCGTGGAACGGGTGATCAAGAATCAGCCGTTGGAGCCGCTGCGGGTGCCGATCAATCCGACGACACTCGTCGTGGGCGCGGGTATCGCGGGCATCCAGGCCGCGACCGAAATCGCGGATGCGGGCTATCCCGTGTTGCTCGTCGAGCGTGAACCGTCGATCGGCGGGCACATGTCGCAGTTCGATAAGACCTTCCCCACGCTCGATTGCGCCGCCTGCATCCTCACGCCCAAGATGGTGACGGCGGGCAGTCATCCGCACATCAAGCTGTTCACGTATAGCGAAGTCGAAAACGTCAGCGGCTACGTGGGCAACTTCACCGTGACGATCCGCCAGAAGGCGCGCTACGTCAAGACCGAGCTGTGCACGGGCTGCGGTATCTGTCAGGAGAAGTGCCCCAAGAAGGTCGTCGACGAGATCTTTGAGGCCGGGCTGGGTTATCGGAAAGCGGTGTACACGCCGTTCCCGCAAGCCGTGCCCAAGTATCCCGTGATCGACAAACCCAACTGCACTTACTTCCTGAAGGGCACGTGCAAGGCCTGCGAGAAATTCTGCCCGACGAATGCCATCGACTTTACGCAACAGGATGAGTTGATTACCGTGCAGGTAGGCAACATCATCCTGGCGACGGGCTACGATCTGTTCGATCCGCGCCGCATTCCGCACTACGGTTACGGCCGATTGGCGAACGTGTACACCTCGCTGGAGTTTGAGCGGCTGTCCAATGCGGCCGGCCCGACCAATGGCGACATCGTGTTACGCGACGGCAAGACTACACCTAAGGCGGTGGGCATCGTGCACTGCGTGGGCAGCCGCGATCGCAACTACAACAACTACTGTTCCGCGATCTGCTGCATGCAGAGTCTGAAGTTTGCGCACCTGGTCCACGAACGCACCGGCGCGACGGTCTACAACTTCTACATCGACATGCGCACCCCGGCCAAAGCGTATGACGAATTCTATCAGCGCGTGCTGGAGGAAGGGACGTTGTTCGTGCGCGGGCGTGTGGCTGAAGTGACCGATGCCGCCCGCAAGCCGACCGAAGAGGGCCGTTTGATCATTCAGGTCGAAGACACACTGGCGGGCAAGCAGCGCCGCATCCCGGTCGATATGGTGATCCTGTCGGCGGGTATGGAGCCGCGCGCTGACGCTAAGGAAACGGCCCACAAATTCGGCATTTCGTGCAGTTCCGATGGCTGGTTCACCGAGAAGCATCCCAAGCTCGATCCGGTGGCGACGATGACCGAAGGCATCTACATTGCCGGCTGTGTCACCGGCCCGAAGGATATTCCGGCGACCGTGGTGCAGGGAGCCGCCGCGGCGGCGCGCGTGCTGGGCAAGATCGAGCAGAAGGAAATCTCGATCGAGCCGGTGCGGGCCTCGGTCGATCAGGACAAATGCTCGGGCTGCCGCATCTGCAACAACCTGTGCCCGTTTAATGCGATCTCGTTCCTGGAAGATCGCATGGTCACAGAAATCAACCCGGCACTGTGTCAGGGCTGCGGCACGTGTGTGGCGGCCTGCCCTGCGGGAGCGATCAGCGGCAGCGGCTTCAGCAACGAGCAAATCCTGAGACAGATCGACGGCCTGCTGATGCTGAACATCGAATACGCGCAGCCGGAATATGCGTTTGCGTGATGAGTAATGAGTAACGAGTAACCCGTAATTGGTGATTGGTAATCAGTAACTGGTAATCGGTAACGATCTTACTCATTACTGGTTACTCGTTAGACTCAAGGAGATCACTATGAGCGATCAAGACAAATTCGAGCCGGTCATCATCGGCTTTACGTGCAACTGGTGCAGCTATCGCGCCGCCGATCTGGCGGGCACGGCGCGCGTGAAGTATCCGCCCAACGTGCGCCTGATTCGCCTGATGTGCAGCGGCCGCCTCGATCCCACGTTCATCATCAAGGCGCTGGCGGGCGGCGCGGACGGCGTGTTGATCACCGGCTGCCATCCCGGCGAATGCCACTATCTTGAGCAGAACTACAAAGCGCTGCGCCGCTACATGCTGCTGAAGCGCACGCTGAAGCAGATGGGCATGGAGCCTGAGCGCGTAAAGTTGGTCTGGGCCAGCGCGGCCGAAGGCGTGAAACTCGCCGCCGAGATCAACACGATGGTCGAGGAGGTGCGCGCGCTTGGCCCGCTGCACTGGGGCTATATGCCAAACGGCCGGCAGCATCAAGCGCAGGAACACGCGGCGTTTGAAGTGAAGGAGGTGGCGGCATGAGCGCTAAGCCTAAGTTCGCGATGTATTGGGCCGCCTCCTGCGGCGGCTGCGAGATCGCCGTGCTCAACATCGGCGAGAAGATTCTGGATGTCGATGCCAACTTCGACGTGGTATTCTGGCCGGTGGCGATGGACGCCAAGTACAAAGACGTCGAAGCGATGGAAGACGGCTCGATCTTGCTGTGCCTCTTCAACGGCGGCATGCGCACGCACGAGAACGAGGCGATGGCGAGGCTGCTGCGCCGCATGAGCAAGATTCTCGTCTCGTTCGGATCGTGCGCGACCGAAGGCTGCATCCCCGGCCTGGCAAACCTGTGCCCGCCCAATGAAATCTTTGAGACAGCCTACAACACCGTCAGCACCGATAATCCCGGGCACATCATTCCACTTTCGACGTTTACTGTGCCGGAAGGCGAGTTGACCATTCCGCAGTTCAATCCGGTGTTGAAGACGCTGGCGCAGGTCGTGCCGGTCGATTACTACATGCCCGGTTGTCCGCCCGAATCACATCAAATCGCAGCCGTGATCGATCTGGTGATCAAGGTGTTGCACGGCGAAGCCGAACTGCCGCCGGCCGGAACCGTCATCGGCGCCGGCGGTTCGACGGTCTGCGACGACTGCCCGCGCGAGCGCAACATGAAGAAGATCGACAAATTCGTGCGCATTCAAGACGTGGCGCACATCGATCCGAAGCTGTGCCTGTTGGAGCAAGGCATTCCGTGCAACGGCCCGGCCACGCGGCAGGGCTGCGGCGCGCTGTGCCCGCAGGCCGCCGCGCAGTGCATCGGCTGCTATGGCCCGGCGGCCGGCGTCATTGATTACGGCGCACGCCTCATCACGGCGTTCGCGTCGGTGATCGATGCGAACGAGCCGGCCGAGATCGATCGGATTCTCGACGGCATCCCCGATCCCATCGGGCAGTTCTATCGCTTCAATCTGGCCGATTCATTGCTGCGCGCCGCGAAACCCGCGTGGTCGGCGAAGTCACCGAACTAAAGGGAGGATGATAATGCAACGCATCACGATCGATCCGATTACGCGACTCGAAGGGCACGGCAAAATCGAAATCTTCTTGAACGAAGAGGGCGACGTTGCCAATACCTATTTTCAAATTCCAGAACTGCGCGGCTTTGAGCGCTTCTGCGTGGGGCGGCCGGTTGAAGAGATGCCGCTGTTGACGAATCGTATCTGCGGCGTGTGCCCCGAGGCGCATCACATGGCGGCGGCCAAGGCGGGCGATGCGGTCTATCACGTCGATCCGCCGCGCACGGCGAAGATGCTGCGCGAACTGCTGTATAGCGGCTTCTACTTCACCGATCACACCACGCACTTCTACGCGCTGGCCGGCCCCGATTTTGTGATGGGTCCCGACGCGCCGGTGGCCGAACGAAATATCCTCGGCGTGATCCATAAGGTCGGGTTGGAGATCGGCGGCAAGGTGATTCAGGCGCGCAAGAACGGCCACCACATCGTCGAGATGATCGGTGGGCGCAAAGTGCATCCGGCCACATCGATCCCGGGCGGCCTGACCAAAGGCATCACGAAGGCGCAGGCCGAAGAGATCGCCGCAATGGGTCGCTGGGGCATCGAGTTTGCGCAGTTCAGTTTGCAGTTGTTCACCGACCTCGTGCTTGGCAATAAGACCTACCTCGATCTGATCCTCGGCGACATCTATCGACACGAGACTTACTACATGGGCATGGTCGATGCGAACAACAAGATCAATTTCTATGATGGCAAGGTGAGCGTCGTCGGCCCGGATGGCGCGCGCCACGCTTTGTACGCGCCGCACGAATACACGGAGTGGATTGCGGAGCACGTGGAGCCGTGGACGTATCTGAAGTTCCCGTATCTCAAGAAGGTCGGTTGGAAGGGCTTCGTGGATGGCAAGGATTCGGGCGTTTACGTGGCTTCGCCGCTGTCGCGGCTCAACGCGTCCGACGGGATGGCGACGCCCCTCGCGCAGGAACAGTCCGAGAAGTTCTACGCCACGCTGCTGCAAGAAGAGGGCGATCGCTACACGGGCCTGGGCAAGACGAAGGTGGTGCATCAACGCCTGGCCACGCACTGGGCGCGGTTGATCGAACTGCTGTACGCGGCGGAGCGCATCGTCGAACTGGCGACCGATCCGGACATCTACTCCGATAACTTCCACACCGTCCCGACCGAGAAGCCGACCGAAGGCGTGGGCATCGTCGAAGCGCCGCGCGGCACATTGACGCATCACTATCACACCGACGAGCGCGGCCTGTTGACGAAGGTCAATCTGATCGTCGGCACGACCAACAACTATGCGCCGATCCAGATGAGCACGAAGAAAGTGGCGCAGAGCCTGATCAAGAAGGGCACGGTGGTTACGGAGGGGCTGACCAATATGATCGAGATGGCGTTCCGCGTCTACGATCCGTGCTTCGGCTGCGCCACGCACAGCCTGCCCGGCCAGATGCCGCTGGAAGTCATCGTTCGCGCGCCGGACGGCGAAGTGCTGCGGGAGTTTAAGCAGAATTGTTAGTGTGATAGTCACGTAGTCGATTAGTCGATTAGTCAATTAGTCAATTGGTCGATCGGTAATTGGAGCAACGCGTTACCGATCGACCAATCACCAGTTACTGATTGACCAGTTACCAATCACCGCTTACCTCTTCCATGAAAACACTCGTCGTTGGCTTAGGCAATCCCATTCTCGGCGATGATGGCGTGGGCTGGAAAGTTGCTGAGGCGGTGGAGACACAGCTCGCTAACTTCCACGCGAAGCGTCCAACCACCAACATCGATGTCGATTGCGTCGCGTTGGGCGGCCTGAGCCTGATGGAGCGCATGGTCGGCTACGAGCGCGCGATCGTGATCGATTCGATCGGCAGCGGGCAGCATGCGCCGGGCGAGGTCTATCACTTCGACCTCGACGAGCTGTACGATCCATCGGCGGGGCATACGACGGCAGTGCATGATATGTCGCTGATGACGGCGTTGAAGCTGGGCCGCTCGCTGGGTGCGGAGTTGCCGACGCAGATCACGGTGGTGGCGGTGGAATCGCCGTACACGTATGACTTCACGGAGGAGTTGACGCCGCCGGTTCAAGCTGCGGTACCCGTGGCCGCGCAGACGGTTATCGACCTGTTAAGCAATCAGTCAACCACGAAGGGCACGAAGAACCACGAAGACAATTCTTAGTGTTCCTCGCCGTATCCGATTCTCAGAAGGAGAGTCGGCGGCGCGCCGGGCGTCATGCTCTGCGTGGATCAGGAGATCGAACATGATTTCACCTGAATTGTTGCGCCGCTATCCGTTCTTTGGATTTCTCAGCGAATTGCAGCTGGAGGCCCTTGCGATGCTGGCCGAAGAAGTTGAAGTGGAGCAGGGCGCCACGCTCTTTCACAACGATCAGCCGGCCGATGGGCTGTACTTGCTCGTCGAGGGCGGCGTCGATTTATATTACGTGGTGACCGATCGCGATGACCCCCGGCGTGTGAAGGAGTTCTTTATCAGTGAAATCAGCGCCGGCGAAATCCTCGGCATTTCGGCGCTGATTGAGCCGCACATCTACACGTCGACGGCGCGCGCGAGCAGCCGGAGCGAAGTCGTCAAGATCGAAGCATCCGGCCTGCGCGCCCTGTGCGAAGCAGACGCACAGCTATCAAACGGTTTGATGAAAGCCACGGCCAGAGTCGCGATGGAACGCCTGCACGATACGCGGGTCCAACTCGCGGCGGCGCGAGCGTGATCGTCAAAACCTGACAGGTCTTTGCGAAGCGGACCTGTCAGGTTCAAGCAAGAACGCCCCGACCAGAATTCTGGTCGGGGCGTTTCTGTTGATTGGCATTCGCCATCGGCTCAGCCTCGTCGAGATGTTCGCCCCGATGCAACGCGCGAATGATCCAGCGCTTGTTGTAAGTATAAATCTCTTCCAGCAGGGCGGGATCGTAAGCGGCGAGGCGCTGATCCAAATCTTCGGCTGTCTCGATGCCGATACGTGCGGCGGCGCGCGGTGGGATGGCCGCCCACAGCGGCAGCGAGAGATCGTTTACGGAAATATCGATCTCCGGGACGAAGAGTTGGCCGTTCTTCTTCGTCATATCCAGCACGTACAGCACGCGCCGATCCCACCATGCCAGATGCGCGAAGACGATGGCGACGGTCCAGTGCTGGCCGACCGGCTGTTGCAGTTCCTCATCGGTCAGGTGCGCGGCCAGGGCGCGCATCCGATCGGTTGAAGCGCGATTCAGTTCGACGAACGATCGATCGAGTGTCATGTGAAGGTCCCTCGTCTTGAAGTGATTAAACTGCATCGATTGAGGCTACGCCTGGGCTGCGGCATAAAGTTGCTGCAAGTGTGCTTGCAAGTGACCCAGATAATCGCGCACCAGATACTCCAGCGTCGCCGGTTGATCGGCCGGGACCGTCTGCCAGGCGATATTATCCAGTGTGTGCGGATGACGCGGCTGCGTGAGGGCGTCATCGGAGATGTGGGC
>JACRBO010000125.1 GCA_016219235.1 Chloroflexota bacterium | reverse complement strand
TCTGCTGCACGTTGTCGCCGTTCATCGCGGACTTGAGATCGCGAATCCTGGCTTCCACTGTGTCCCGCTCGGCTTGCGCCACTGGGTCGCCCAGCTCGCGCAGGCTCTTTTCGGCCTGATAGATCGTCGTGTCGGCCTCATTGCGCGCGGCGATGGCTTCGCGGCGGCGATTGTCTTCGCTGGCGTTGCGCTGCGCGTCCTGCACCATGCGATCGACATCGTTCTTTGACAGATTGGTGGACGCCGTGATCTTGATCTGCTGCTCTTTGCCGGTGGCCTTGTCTTTCGCCAGCACGTGCAAAATGCCGTTCGCGTCGACGTCGAAAGTTACTTCGATTTGCGGCAGGCCGCGCGGCGCGGGCGGAATACCCTCCAGCCGGAACTTGCCCAGCGTCATGTTATCCGCCGCCATTGGACGCTCGCCTTGCAGCACGTGGATGTCTACCGCAGTCTGATTGTCGTCGGCGGTGCTGAAGACTTCACTCTTCTTGTATGGAATCGTGGTGTTGCGCGGGATAAGCGTGGTCATCACGCTGCCCAGCGTTTCCAGACCGAGTGACAGCGGCGTCACGTCGAGCAGCAGCACGTCCTTCACTTCGCCGCCCAGCACACCTGCCTGAATGGCCGCGCCAATCGCCACGACCTCATCGGGATTGACGCTCTTGTTCGGCTCTTTGCCGCCGGTCAATTCGCGCACCAGCGCCTGCACCATCGGCATGCGGGTCGCGCCGCCGACGAGCACCACTTCATCGATCTGCACGGGCGATACCTTCGCATCGCGCAGCGCTTGCTCGAACGGGCTGCGCAATCGCTTAACCAGCCCCGTGCTCAATTGCTCGAACTTCGAGCGTGTTACCTTGACTTGCAAGTGCTTCGGGCCGGTCGCATCCGCCGTGATAAACGGCAGATTGACGTCGGTTTCCATCAATTGCGAGAGTTCGATCTTGGCCTTCTCGGCCGCTTCGCGCAGTCGCTGCAACGCTTGCCGATCGGCGCGCAGATCGATCCCTTGCTCGCGCTTGAACTCATCGGCGATAAAGTCCATCAACACCTGATCCCAATCGTCGCCGCCGAGGTGCGTATCGCCGCTAGTCGCTTTGACTTCAACCAGGCCATCGCCCACGTCGAGCAATGAAATGTCGAACGTGCCGCCGCCCAGGTCGAAGACCAGGATCGTTTCGTCCTTCTTCTTGTCGAGGCCATAGGCCAGCGCGGACGCGGTCGGCTCGTTGATGATACGCAGCACGTCGAGGCCCGCGATCTTGCCCGCGTCTTTAGTCGCCTGGCGCTGCGAGTCGTTGAAGTAAGCAGGCACGGTGATCACGGCCTGCGTGATCGGTTCGCCCAGATACGCTTCGGCGTCTTTCTTCAACTTCTGCAGGATCATCGCCGAGATTTCCTGCGGCGTGAAGGTCAGGTTGTTGTGCGCGATCTTGACGCGCGCATCGCCGTTGGGGCCGGCTACCACCTGATATGGCACTTTCTCGTGCGCCACATCGCCGTACGATCGACCCATAAAGCGCTTGATCGAAAACACCGTGTTTTCAGGGTTGATCGCGGCCTGGCGTTTGGCCGTTTGCCCGAACAGCCGTTCGCCGCCCTTGCTAAAACCCACCACCGATGGGACCAGGCGGCCCCCTTCGGCCGTGGTGATGACGACCGGCTCGCCGCCTTCCAGCACGGCCACCACCGAGTTGGTTGTTCCTAAGTCGATACCCACAATCTTGCCCATGGTTATCCTCCAGTAAGTCTGATGATTCAAAAGTGAAAGCGCAACCTCGAATAGAGGTTGCGCTTTCAGTATAGGCGGAGGGCGTTAGAGTTGTGTTAGACCCGTGTTAGAAGTCCATTGGAGGTGAGATTGTTACGTGGCCGCGGCCGCCGCTGAATCGCGATGCATCATCAGTGCCAGATACCAGCCAAACATCATTAGCCACGGCAGTTCCGGTAGGTTAACCACCTGCGGCTCGATCTGCACTCGCGCCGACAGGTGCATCACGCCGCCGATGTTGGTGTAGCCAAACAGGCGCTCGCCGGTCTCGGTCTTGAACTCATATTGCGTCTGCCAGAAATTGGTACTGACCAGATACTTGCGCCCGTCGGCCAATTCCAACGTGCCGCCGCCTTGCCAGGTGTTGTTCTTGAAGATGGCGATGTCTGCCTCAGAATCACAGACGCGCACGGTGGCCCGCGTCTCCCAGAAGCCCACGCGCTTAAACGTCCAGCAGCCGTCGGCGCTTTCCGCGGTGGCGAAGGAACCGAACGAACTCTTCAGGCACAGCGTGGCGGCCACTTCGCCGTCAGCCTGCAACTCGAACTCGTGTTTGAGCGCGTGCGGCTGAATCCATTTCAATTCTCGATCGATCAGGCGAGCGATGTTTTTCACGACAGTGCGCCTTCAATTAGCCGGATGCGGTTGTAACGTATCACTGCCAATCATACAAACCTCGGAGATTGCTGTATCCTCCGAGGTCTCAAGCAGCCTGCTTGAAGTCGACAAACCGGTAGCCCACGCCGCGCTCCGTCAAAATGTAGCGCGGATTCGCGGGATCGGGTTCGATCTTCTGGCGGAGGTAAGTGACATACAGGCGCAGATAGTGGCTTTCTTCGCGGTATTCGTAGCCCCACGCTTTGGACAGCAGTTGCTCGTGCGTCATGATGCGGCCCGCGTTGTTGACCAGATGATAAAGCAGGCGGTACTCGGTCGGGCGCAGCTTGATCTCTGTGCCGCCCGCAATGACGATGCGCCGATCAAAATCAATCTGCAAGTAATCATCGATCTGGGTCGCGCTCTTTTCAACGGGCGCGGGCATCTCGGTGCGGCGCAACACGGCCTTCACGCGGCTCGATAGTTCCTTCGGGCTGAACGGTTTCGTGACGTAGTCGTCTGCGCCCAGTTCCAGGCCGCGCACTTTATCGGCTTCATCGGCTTTGACGGTCAGCATGATCACCGGCACAGCCGAAACTTCACGCAGCAGGCGCAGCGTCTCGAAGCCGTCCATGTCCGGCATCATCACGTCGAGGATGACCAGGTCGGGCAGGTCGTCGCGCAACCTGGTCAGCGCCTCAAAGCCGTTGCTGGCCTGGCTGACGTGATAGCCCTCCAGTTCCAGGTTCATTTGAATGAACCGGATCATGCGAGGTTCGTCATCAACGATCAGGATGCGGTGGCGTGGTTCGCGCGGGGGCATGATGGTATCAAAAACCTGTCAGGTCTAGCCGACCTGACAGGTTGAGTTGGTTAGTCGCGGGCGAAGCCGACGATCTCTTCTTCTTCGTCGGCGCCCAGCACTTCGATGAAGTTAACGCGCGTCCACGGGAAGATGAAGTGGGTGGCGTTGCTGTCGACGTTTGGAAGGTCTTTGCCGTCGCGGGTGCGGAGGTTGGTCACGGTAACGACGTTGTCAGTCGGGCTGGGCAATTGTTCGGCATCGCACAGCATGGCTGGCTCGCCGACGATGTGAATGAGCAAAGTATAAGCCATAATCGGTGGTCTGGTCGCGCGGCTACTTGACGGTGACGCGAATGCGCACCCGGCCCAGTTGCAGTTCGTCGCTGTCGTGTAACGGATGCGGCAGATATGGCGTCAAGCGCTGTCCATTGAGGAACGTGCCGTTGGCGCTGCCCAGGTCCTCGATGAAATACTGCGATTTCTGACGATGAATACGCGCGTGCCGCCGCGAGACCCCGCCTTCCAGGCCGCCTTCTGGCGTCAAGTCGATGTTGGGGAACACGCCGCGCGTCGCGTCCAGACGGCCCAGTACCGCTTCGCCCTCAGCGGGCAGGGTCAGCTGGCGGCCGCTGGGCGGTACGATCACGATCGTGGACTCGGCTTGCGCTTCAGCCTGGGCCAGCGTTTCGCCACTCTCCCACGGATCAGCCCGCGATGACGGCAGATCGGACTCTGGCAGCGGTTCGGTTCGCAGCGGCCCGCCGGTCAGCAGGTAAACGCCGCACTCGCTGCAAAACAGTGTTCCCGGTCGGTGTTGGTGACCACAAGATGGACATTCGATCATGCTCATTTATCCTTCGTTGGGGCTAGGAGTAAGCTGCGCGTCCCATACTTGATTGCTTTACGGCCCGCGGGTGACAGGTTTCCGCTGCGTGCCAGTCGGCCGGCTTCCAGGAGTGCCGCGCGCGCCAGTTGATGTTCACCCATATCTAGCAGGCGCGTTGCCATGGTTTCAAGGCGGTGCGTGGCGTTGGCCACATCGCCTTTTTCAAGCGCCTGCCACGCGCCTTCCTGCATTTGAAAAATCGTAATCTTGGCGAGCGCGCTCAATACGCTGGGCGGCGCGGCGGCATTGGTGTTGGTCTGCGGCTCAAATGTAAAACTCACGTCCTGTTTCAACGCGGCGTCGGCCATTTGCCGCGCCGGGACATCGCCGCTTAGCTCGGCTTGCGCCAGTCGATGTTCGCCTGCAATATGCGGTCCCACGACCAATTCTAGCATACCGCTGATCGGAGCATCCGACTGTAACGAGCCCAGGATTAACGCATCGCCATCGCGTTCGATGCGCTGAATGTATGGCGACAACTTAAAGGCGTTTCTAATCCGCACGCCATCGGCCATCTTAAACGTCAGCCGCAGGTTATCGCCGTAGACTGCGCCCAGCCCCTGCAGTCGTTCGCGCAAAAAGTGTTGAATCTCGCCGGTCGAAGCGATGTACTGCGAGACTCCGCCGCTGCGTGAGGCCAGCGCATCCAGCAGCGTATCGTTCCAGTCCTCGCCGATGCCCATGGTGCTGACGCCGATGTGCCGCCGTTTGGCCTCCACGGCCACGACCAGGCACTTTTCTTCATCGCCATAGGTCTGACCGTCGGTCAACAAGATCAGGTGGTTGATTGAGTACTTCTGGCGGTTCTTATCCAATTCCTGCAGGCCGGTGTTCAAGCCCTGCAAAATCTCGGTGCCGCCCGAAGCCTGAATGGCGCTGACGCGCGCCCGCGCCTTAATGGGGTCAGATAAAAGCTGGCTCGGCCAGACGACTTCGGCTTTATCGCTAAACGTGACGATCCCTAGTGTATCATCGCTTGTTAAAGAGTCAATCATCCGCTGGGCTGCGGCCTTGGTCTGATCGAGTCGCGCGCCCTGCATCGACGTACTGCGATCGAGCACCAGACACACATTCAACGGGATGCGGCTGGAACGGTTGGAAGCCTGTCCGGCGGCGATGTCAAATAGAATATACAGCACCTGCTCGTCCGGCAAGACGGGCAAGGCGGTGCGGCTGGGCTGCATACGCCATTGAAACACGGCTTGCGGCGAGCGGCCAGCTTCAGCCTGCCGCCGATCGTAGGCCGTGCGCTTGGCGGGGTCGCCCAGCACTTCGTAGGCTTCTTGGATCTGCCGGAAGAGCAGCGCAGTGCCAGCTTCCGCTTTGACGTCAGGATGCGACTGCCGGGCCAGCTGCCGATAGGCATGCTTGACCTCATCGGCAGTGGCGTCGGGCGACACCTTTAACGTCGTGTAATAGTCAGGCTCATCGTGCATGATGGGTGTTAGCGATCACTGCGTTCAATGATGATGGCGGTGATGTTGTCCCGGCCGCCAGCCTCATTCGCGGCAGCGATCAACTCCGAGCAAGCATCCTGGGGTGTTTGGGCTGACGCCAGAATGGCCTGAATAATTGGATCGGGCAACATGCCCCACAGCCCGTCACAACATAATAACAAGCGCGCGCCCATGGGTAAATCGATCAAGTGGAGATCGATATCAAGCTGTTCACCTTGCCCCACGGCACGATATAGCACATTGCGCTGCGGATGCACGGCGGCCGCTTCGAGCGTAATCTGGCCCAATTCGACCAGTTTATCCACATACGAGTGGTCTTTGGTCACCTGTTTCAAATGTTGATTATAGTACAGATAGGCGCGGCTGTCACCCACGTGCGCCAGGTAAGCGCGGGTATCGATGATAAGAGCGCAGGTCAGCGTGGTACCGCTGCCTGGCACTTGCGCGTGGACGGCCTGATTGGCCGCCTCCACCGCAGTTTCCAGCGCGGTCGTCAAGGGAACTTGATCGGAAGTGGGTGTGGCCTGCAGGATGTAAGGCGTATACACGTCGCGCATTAATTGGCTGGCGACGACTCGCACGGCCAGC
>JACRBO010000124.1 GCA_016219235.1 Chloroflexota bacterium | reverse complement strand
CCAGATTGATCAGGCGGCCTTCGCCCAGCAAATTGATGCGCGAGCCGGACTTCAGCACATACTGATCGACGAACTCGCGCACCTTGCGCGGCTTGCCCTGCGACTGTGCTTCCAGCGCCGGGATATTAATCTCGACGTTGAAGTGGCCGGAGTTGGCGACCAGCGCACCGTCCTTCATGCGCTCGAAGTGCGGCCCGTCGATGACGTTGATGTCACCGGTCGCGCTGATGAAGATGTCGCCGATCGCGGCGGCTTCCAGCATCGGCATCACGCGGAAACCATCCATCACCGCTTCCAGCGCCTTGATCGGATCGACTTCGGTCACGACGACGTGCCCGCCCAGGCCGTGCGCGCGCATGGCAATACCGCGTGAGCACCAGCCGTAACCGGCCACGACCACGGTCTTGCCCGCGATCAAAATGTTCGTCGCGCGAATCACGCCGTCGAGCGTGGATTGGCCCGTGCCATAGCGATTGTCGAACAGGTGCTTGGTGTTGGCGTCGTTGATGGCGACGATGGGGAACTTCAACGCACCCTCTTTCGCCATCGCGCGCAGGCGAATCACGCCCGTCGTGGTCTCTTCGGTGCCGCCCACCACGCCGTCCAGCAACTCAGTGCGGTTCTGGTGCAGCTGCGACACGAGGTCCGCGCCGTCGTCCATCGTCAGATGCGGTTCGTGATCGAGCGCGGCCTTGATGTGATCGTAGTACGTGCTGTTGTCTTCGCCCTTGATGGCGTAGACCGGGATTTCATAGTTCGCCACCAGTGACGCGGCCACATCGTCCTGTGTGCTCAGCGGGTTCGACGCGCACAACACGATGTCGGCGCCGCCCAATTGCAGCGCGTGCATCAGGTTGGCGGTCTCGGTGGTGACGTGCAAGCACGCGCTGACGCGCAAACCCTTCAACGGCTGCTCGGCCTTGAAGCGGCGCTTCACTTCGCGCGGCGCCGGCATTTCCTGCTCGGCCCACTCGATGCGATACCGGCCGCCGGTCGCTAGTTCCAGTTTCTTGACATGATGTTCAACGGTCATTTTCTCTCCATTTCTGATTGTTGATTTCTGATTTCTGATTTTCGATTACTCACTTCACGGGTGTGGCTCTACCGCTTTACTACGTCTGTCCAATTCACGAGAAGCACCGATCCATGCGCCGAGCAAAAAGCCAGGGAATACTGCATCTATTAGCAAAGAAACAAAAATATGCGGATCACCTATTAACCATAAAGAAATTGCCACAACCAGCGCCGTAGCAACCGCACCTGCACTTGCTCCAATGAATGCGCCACGTGGTGCCGTACCAAATAGAGCGCCAACGAACGCGCCGACAACTGCGTTGTCGAAGATCGCGAATATTTGGTTCGAATGGCCTTGTTCAGAAAGAATGGAGAACACAACCACGAATATAGCAGCACCAATTACCGCCCCGATTACTGTTCTGCCAGTTCTCCTAGGTTTTAGCCATACAAATACCCAGTAGGCCAGAATCAGTCCCAGTATTCCATAGCTAGTAATTGCCTTAACTATCCAAATTAAATCCGTAGACCATGAATGCAACAGCCCGTACAGGCCGCCCGCTATTGCACCGGCCAACAGCATAACGATCTGGTGATTCGCGTCACGTCTTGACGATCTCATGCATTGGCTCTACGCATAGCGTTGCCTTCATGAAAAGCCGCGTGCTTTTTGAAACCCAATTTTTCATATACGCGGATGGCAGCCGCATTCTCGCGGCTCACGCTCAACCCGATCGTGCTCACACCCCGATCGATCAATCGCGCCACCACGGCGCTCGTCGCGATCGAGGCCAGCCCGCGCCCGCGCCAGTCGGGATGCGTCATGACATTACCCAACGCAGCGATGCGGCCATTATCCGATACAACGTGCGTTCCCGCAACGGCGATCATCTGATTGTTTTGCCGAATACCGCAAAACACGCCGCGCTCGATTTCTTCCGGCGAAAACGCATCGCCGCCACCGAAGGCGTACAATGCCTGTAAATCAGGCACATCCGCCAGCGTAATCTCGAACGTCTCACCCGGAACCGATCGAAAATCGCGCACATCCAGCGCCATCTTCCACATCTGCGTTGCGTCGGTGACTTGATAATACTGCTCAAGCACCGGCAAATGCTCATCGTGCACGCTCAACCCGATCTCAGGTAGACGCACGACCTGATCCAAAATGAGATCAACGCCGCGCATATCGCCCATCAAGAAACAAATCGGCGGTTGCAGGCCGCGATAGATCATGGCAACCGCGATCAGATCGCCCTGCTCTTCTGCACCGTCGTTCACGACGCCGTACCAGTCCGTCAGCTTGAAAAGTTCCGGCTCCAGATCGCCCAGCGCATAATCTGCCCACGCCCGATCGGTGTTGAGGAATGATCGGAGGCGGGCCACATCACTCAGTTTAACCGTGATCATGATCGTTAACGAGTAATGAGTAACGAGTGAAATTACTCGTCACTCGTTACTCGTCATTTCCACCTATCCAGTGCCTCGTCGCCAAAGTACGTGCGATAGCGCTGGATAAATTCCTCGCGGGTGTAGCGATGATTCTGCGGGCCGTGATTTTCCAGCACGTAGGTCGCAGCCAGCCCCGCCATCCGCCCGATGGTCGCCCACGGCAAGCCCAGCGCCAGCCCTTTCAACATGCCCGCGCGATAGGCGTCGCCGACGCCGGTCGGATCGATCGGGCGGGCCGTCAGCACGGAAGGCACATCGATGCGGAAATCGCGCTCCAGGATCGTCGAACCGGCTTCGCCGCGCGTGATGATCAGCGTTTGCGTGCAGTCCAGCATCGCGGTTTCGTCCATCTTCAGGCGGCTGCGCAGCATCTCGAATTCGTAGTCGTTGACGATGGTGATGCGGCTGCCGGAAATGCCGTCGCGCAAGTCCTGATCGCTCAGGCGCACGATCTGCTGGCTGGGATCATAAATGTAGGCGATGCCCAGTTCTTTGCACTCGCGCACGTAGGTCGTCATCGCGGCCGGGTCGTTGGGGGAGATGATCACCAGATCGGGGCGGCGGCTTAGCCGTTTGAACGACAGTTCGCCCGCCCGCCCCATCGCGCCGATGTAGAAACTGGCGATTTGCTTCTGCTCCAGGTCGGTGCTGACAAAAAACGAACTGGTGAACTCGTCCTGAAATTCCTGCACGTCCGATGTATCCACACCGTGCGCTTCCAACCACGCGCGAAATTCGCCAAAGTCATTGCCGGCCGTCGCCATCAAGCGCGGGCGCTCGCCCAGCATCGCCAGATTGAAGGCGATATTCGCCGCACAGCCGCCGCGCTGCTTCTTCATCGAATCGACCAGAAAACTCAGGCTCAGGTTGTCCAGTTGATCGGGCAGGATGTGCTCGCGAAAGCGGCCCGGAAACGACATGATGTAGTCATACGCGATTGAGCCAGTGACAACGATGTCCATGATTCTCCCACTAAGCGCCAGGTGCTGCGCCCGGCGCAGTGACTTAGCGTGTAAAGCGTTCTCTGACGATCACGCGCAGGGCGTGCAGACCGTCAGTCCAGCGAATCTTCTTGCCCTCTTCGATCGTGCGCGGCTTGTACGAGATGGGCACTTCCACGATATGACGCTTGTGCTTCAACAACTTGCACGGCAATTCAAAGTCCAACTCAAATGCCGAACCGGTCAAGTTCAGCGCGCGGAACACATCGCAGCGCACCATCTTCGTCGCCACGGCCACATCTGACAGATGTCCCCGAAACAACACATTCGTCAACGTGGTCAACACGCGCACGCCCCAGTAATTCTGGGCGTATTTGTAAATGTGACGCCCGCCCAACGTGCGCGAACCGAACACGGCGACCGCGCCAGTCTCGGTTTGCTTCTGCGTAAACTGCGCCAGTTCAGCCGGATCGTATTCAAAATCTGCATCTTGAATCACGCCGAATTCGCCGCGCGCTTCGCGGAAACCCGTGCGCACCGAGGCGCCCTTGCCCCTGTTCCGCTCGTGATAGATCACACGCACATCGGGATAAGTCAGCGCCTGTAGTTGCTCGCGCGTGCCATCCGTCGAGCAGTTATCCACAACGACAATGTCCTTAGACCAGCCCGCGCTCAGCGCAATCGACCGCACTTTTTCAATTACGGGCAGCGCCGAAGCCGCCTCGTTGTAAACACAGATGATGATGGATAAAGTTGGCAAAGAAAAATCCTAACGAGTGATGAGTGACTGGTGCGCTCACTCGTCATCGCGAAGCATCCCGTGGGGCTCGTTAATCGTCACGCTTGTTTCAGTTCCATGAAGAACCGATCAAACTTCTCCAGCATGTAACTCATGTGCGCTTCCGTCAATCCCGGATACACGCCGATAAAAAACGTGCCGCGCGCGACCACTTCCGCATTGGGCAAATCGCCAATCACCCGCCGATTGATCGGCCGATAACCCGGTTGATTCAAGATATTACCCGCAAACAAGAACCGCGTCTCGATGCGGTGCGCTTCCAAATGCCGCACCAGTTGCCCGCGCGTAAAACCCGCTTCGGGCCGCACCGTGATCGGAAAAGCGAACCACGCGGGTTCGGCGTTGGGTAACCACTGTGGCAACAACAACGCTTCTTCGTATCGCCGCAAGTGAGTGTACAACCACTCAAACCGCTGTTGGCGCAACCGGTTGAACTCGGCCAACTTGGACAACTGCGCCAGGCCAATGGCCGCCTGCATCTCCGTCAGCTTCAAGTTGTAGCCGATCTCCACATAGCGATACTGTGGATCAAACAACAATTCGTCGTCGGACAGGGCAGCCAATCTCGATTGTTCCGCCATGTCCGAGCGACCCCAATCGCGCACCGATCGAGCCACGCGGCCCAACGCTTCGTCGTTGGTACAGACCGCGCCGCCCTCGCCGGTGGTGATGTGATGCGCCGGATAGAAACTCAGCGTCGCCAGGTGGCCGAATGTGCCGACGTATTGTCCGGCCAACCGACTGCCCAGCGCATCGCACGCGTCTTCGATCACGTACAGATCGTGCCGCCGTGCAAAATCCATGATGCGGATCATATCCGCCGGATTGCCCAGCGTGTGTGGCACACAAATCGCGCGCGTTCGAGCGGAATACGCTGCCGCTAATTGTTCAGGATCAAGGTTATACGTGCCGAGTTCGCAATCGACCAGCACCGGCACCAGTTGATTCTGCACGATCGGCGCAAGCGTCGTCGGAAATGTCGCCGCGGGCGTGATCACTTCGTCGCCGGGCGCCAACCGATCGGGCCGTTGTTGGCCGCACAGCGCCGTCAGCGCAATCAAGTTCGCGGATGAGCCTGAATTCGCCAGCAGCACTTCACGTCGATCGAGTAACGCCTTCAGGCCGCTGGCAAATTCACGCTCGAAGTGGCCGCCGGTCAATTGAAACTCCAGCACCGCCTCGACGCCATTGATCAGTTCGCGCTCATCGAACACGCGACTCGCATACTTCAGCACATCTTCGCCGGGCCGCGTAGATCGATCGGCATGATACAGCCGGTAAAACTCGGCCACTTTCGCCTGGATTTCAGCCCAGACTTGATCGGCCGCGGCGCTGCGACTATCCATACACCGCACTCACGAATGGCTGGCCAGGAAGTCGCGGTACCAGTCCAGCGTGCGGCGCAGCCCCGCTTCCAATGAATGCTGCGCCGACCAACCCAACACTCGATGCGCTTTGGCGCTGGACAAATACTGCTGGCCGATCTCATTGCTGGCGTGATTCAACACGGTGGGCTGCAATTCGGGATGATCGGAAATGGCAATGATCGAGCGGGCCATGTCCAGCGCCGAACGCGGATCATCCATCCCAAAGTTGAAGCCTTGCCCATGCAACGAGGTGTCATCCAGCCGTTCGGCCAGGCGCAGATAACCAGCCACGATGTCATCCACAAACAAATAGTCGCGCAGCGGCGTACCATCGCTGCGAATGACCGGCGATTCGCCGCGCAGCACACTGCGGATGGTGCCCGGCACAATGCGATCCCAGTTGAGATCGCCGCCGCCATAAATGTTGCCGCAGCGCGTAATGGCGACCGGCAAATGATAGGTGCGCGCGTAGGCTTGCGTGATCAAATCCGCGCACGACTTGGACACGTCATACGGATGACGCCCTTGCAGCGGCGCATCTTCGGTGTACGGCAGCACGTCTTGATCGCCGTAAGCTTTATCGGATGAAGCGACCACGATGCGCTTGACGGTGGGCGAGACGCGGCAGGCATCCAGCAGTAACCACGTGCCGCGCACATTGATCTCAAACGTGCCGACGGGCGCGCGGTTGGCCAATCGGACCAGCGGCTGGGCCGCCAGATGAAACACCACTTCAATCTCGTACTCGTTCAGCACGCGCTCGATCAGCGCACCATCGCAAATATCGCCATCCACCGCGATGATGCGCTTGTCCGCGCCGGTCAAATTGAGGTTGGACAACGGCACGCGATCGCGAACCAGGCCGATGACTTCCGCACCCGTGTCCAGCAGCGCCAGGGTCAACCATGAACCTAAAATGCCCGTGCAGCCGGTGACAAAGACGCGCCGCTGTTTCCAGAATTCACTGCGTGGAACCATGTTGCCTTCCATTTATGACCAGACTTTCCAGGGCGCTTGATCGCGTTTCCACATCTCGTTCAGCACCTCGGCGTCTTTCAATGTGTCCATCGCGCGCCAAAAGCCCGTGTGCCGATAGACCATCAACTGCTCATCGCGCGCCAACTGCTCCAGCGGCTCTTTCTCCAGATCGATGTTGCGATCGTCGGGCAAATAATCGAACACGCCGCGCTCGAACACGAAGAAACCGCCGTTGACAAAACCTTGCACTTGCGGCTTCTCCTGAAAACCCGTCACCCGATCGCCCTCGGTCTCCATCAGGCCGAACTGCGAGAAGGGCAGCACACCCGTTACCGTCGCCAGTTTGCCGTGGGCGCGATGGAACTTCACCAGTGAGTCCAGATCGATGCTGCCCACACCATCACCGTAGGTCACGAAAAATGTCTGGCCGGCGACATAGCGTTTGACTTTGGCGATGCGCGAACCTTTGAGCGTATCCACGCCCGTATCGGCCAGCGTT
>JACRBO010000108.1 GCA_016219235.1 Chloroflexota bacterium | reverse complement strand
GGAGCAGGCGTTCTCGATCGATCAGGGGTTGACCTGGGAGAAGAACTGGGTGATGGAACTTGTCCGGGCTGAAGACCAGCCGGGCACCGATCGTTCAGAGACTGTTTCTCACATGGTGTAAGCTCTGGCGATTGAAACACGTGCACTGCCCCGCAGCGCGGTGCACGTGTCGCAACAACAACTACACAAAGTCGGCCTCCGCCGACTGGAACCTAGCCGACGGAGGTCGGCTTTGTGTAACTGTAGGCGCGAATTTCATTCGCCGGTGGCTTCCAGAAACACTCTTTCACGGGCACTGCACCAAACCCTGCGCCCACAGGCAGCCGCCGCAGGCGGGGAAGGTGTTGCCCACGCAGTCTTCCTCGTTGCCGTCCAGCATTTCGCAGCCGCCGCAGAACGTGCACGGCGCAAACTCAAAGCCTTGTACGTGAGCGCGATACTGCACATAGGTCGGATCGTTCCACAAGTCCAGCAATCCCCGCTTGTTCACATTGCCGATGTGGTGCGCGCGCGACATGCGCCAGTGGCCTTTGATGAGATGCGTGTGCGTGTGCATTAACGGCAGGCACGGGCTGACCGCGCCATTCCACGCCACCGTCATCGAGCCGCTTTCGATGAAGTTGCACACGTCGTTGGCCCCGGCGAAGCTGCTGCCCGCGAAGTTGACGTTATAGCCGCTGCGAAACGCCTCGACCAGCGCGTCTTTGGTCTCGTCGGTGAACGGCATCTTGGGCAGCGACAGGCGCGGGGTGTAGGCCGAACTCATGAAGCTGATGTCGTTGCTCGCGCTTTCGTACAGCATCTCGCCTTTGAGTTCGTCGTCGATGGCGAGCACGTTGCTGACCTTGAAGTGCATCGCGCCCAATCGGCGCGCCATGCGCAGCACCTCCGGCAGATCGCCGATGTTGCGCTTCATCGCCACGAAGGCCACACCGATCTCCGGTTTGGGGAAGTGACCGCCGCCGCGCAGCCGCCGGAAAATCTTGAGATTGTCGAGGATTTTGGGCAGTTCCGCGCCCAGCCGCACGTCGCCGAAATGTTCAGGCGTCGCGCCATCGATGGACACCCACAACAGATCGAGGCCCGCCTCGATCAACTGGCGCGACTTCTTTTCGTCGAGCAGTGTGCCGTTCGTGATCATCTCCACGCGGGAGCCGATCGCTTTGGCCTGCGCGATCCAATCGGGCAGGCGGGTGTGCAGCGTCGGCTCGCCGATGCCGCCAAAGAAGATCGTCGGGCGCGGATCGACTTCGCGCACGCCGTCCAGAATGTGCTGATACGTCGCGTCCGTCATGCGGCCCAGCGTCTCGGCCCAGTTGTTGCGATAGCACGTGACGCAATCGAGGTTGCAGTGATCGGTCGGTTCCACGTACAGGCGCGTCAACTGCGAGAGGGGGCGATGTAAACGCACGACGTTATCGGCGTTGTCCACGCGCACTTTTGCGCCCGGCGTCAGCCCGTATTGCTTCGCCAATGTGGGCGGCAGAATCAATCGGCCTTGCTCGTCTACCTCGGCCCATTCGGCTTGTTTGGCTGAAATCATGATAGTTGTCCTCGGCCCTGGCTATTAAATAGATCGGGAGTATAGATAAAGCATACCCTGTTCAACAGCGGCTGCCTATGATGAAGATCATGATTTTCTCATGATAGCGGCTACTCCTTGAGTGAGTAGGTTAGCCCGGTCGCTCGAAGCGAACGACACTGCCTCCGGTAAGCCATGTCGCACCTGGCCCGTCTGGCTGTTTGAATCTTCGCTCTTTTCGTGTTACCCTTGTGGCGCAAGCTGCCATCTTGCGCTACGTCCAATTTCTAACTCCAACCTCCAACTTCCAACGTCCAACATCCAACTATGGGCACTCTCAATCCAAACCTGCTCTCCAAACACACGTCGTTGATTCTGAACGAGTCCGCCAGGATCATGACTACCGTCGGCAAGCGCGTGCTGATGCCGGAGATCGTGCTGATCGGCTTGATCCGCACGCCGGACACGTCGGCCCGCCGCATGCTCGATAAGATCGCGCAAGAACGCGGCTTCAAACTGGCCGATGTCGATCAGGCCGCGAACAATCAGATCAAAATGCGCGAGGCCCGCCCCGCCGATTTCACGTTCACACTCGACACCGGCGCGTCGATTCAACTCTCCGATGAATTGTTGAAGGCGATCGACGATGCGTTGACGATCGCGCAGGCCAACGATGAAGTGTGGATCGGCACGGAGCATTTGCTCTCCGCGTTTGCGACGGCGGGCATCAGCACGGCGGGCCTGCTGCAAACGCGCGGCATCACACCGCAGGCGCTGACGCCGTATCTGAAAGATCGATCGATCGCCAAACGCATGACCACACGCGATTGGGCCGCCGACGCCCGATCGGGTGAGCTCACGCCGATGTTCTTTCGCGAATCATTGTTGCGCGAGATGATCAGCGTGTTATCGCAAGCGCGTAATCGTCACATCTTGCTCGCCGGCAATGCGGGCAGCGGGCGCAAATCGTTGGCGTATTCGCTGGCGCTGCTGATTGCAGAGGGTAAAGGGCCGCAGGGCGTCACCTCGCTCATCGAGATTGCCGAATCCGCGCTGCTGGATAATCCGCTGGAGGCGCTGCGCTCGGGCGTGAAACAATCGATCGGGGGCGCGTTGTTCCTGCCCAACGTCGCGCGTTTCTTCGATCGATTCATCGCCGACAAGATCAAGAACGTGGTGCAGAAGGCGTTTCTCGATCACAACCCGATCGTGATCGCGACGGCGACCGAGGGCGAATACAACGAGAGTCTGAAGTCGCTCAACGGCGTGTATGTGCTGCGCGTGCCCAACGCGACCGTCGAAGAAACCACTGGAATTCTGGGCGTTTTGAAGCCGCAGTTCGAAAGTGAATATGGTCTGTCGATCGCGGCGGGTTCGCCCAGCACAGTGGCTGTGATGGCGGGGCGGTATCTATCGGGTGAGGCGCTGCCCGGCGCGGCCGTGAAGCTGCTGCATCGATCGGCCGCCCTCGTGCGCATGTCCACGCAGACCGAGTTGGCTTATCGGCCGGATGCAAAACCCGATGCCACGCTCGATCCCGATGACGTGATGCTGGCGTTGAGCCAGATGACGGGCATCCCCGCGACGAAGTTGGGTCAGGATGAACGCACGAAGTACGCGCAGATGGCGGAGTTTATCAAGAGCCGCATCATCGGGCAGGATGAGGCGGTGCTGGCTGTGAGCCGCGCCGTGAAGACCGCGCGCGTGGGCCTGAAAGATCCCAAACGCCCGATCGGTTCGTTTCTCTTTCTCGGCCCGACCGGCGTGGGCAAAACAGAGTTGGCGAAGGCGCTGGCTGAATTCATGTTCGGCAGCGAAGATAATCTCGTCGCGCTCGATATGACCGAGTATCAACAAGAGGATTCGCTCAATCGTTTGATCGGGTCCGCGCCCGGCTACGTGGGCTTCGAGGGCGGCGGGCAGTTGACGGAGCGCGTGCGGCAAGAGCCGTACTCGATCGTGCTGTTCGACGAATGCGAGAAGGCGCATCCGCGCATTCTGGAT
>JACRBO010000107.1 GCA_016219235.1 Chloroflexota bacterium | reverse complement strand
GCGAGCAATCGCCACCGCCTGCCGTTGTCCGCCCGACAAATTGCGAATCTGCTGGGTCAGCGACGGGATTTTGATGTCCAATCGGGTTAAGGTCTTGGCCGATTCTTCCAGCATTTTGGGCCGATTGACCGTCTGGATCAGCCCGCCCAGATAGCGCGTCTTGATCTCCCGCCCTAGAAAAATATTCGCGCCCACGTCCAGGTTTTCAGCCAGCGCCAGGTCTTGATAGATCGTCTCGATGCCCAGGTCGCGCACGGCGCGCGGGCCATTGAAGGGCACTTTGTGGCCGTTGAATTCGATCTCGCCATCGTCGGGTTGATAGACGCCCGCGATCATTTTGATGAAGGTCGATTTGCCCGCGCCGTTATCACCCACCAGCCCGATGACTTCGCCCGCGTTCACGTCCAGACTGACGCTATCGACGGCGGTCAGGCCGCCAAAGCGTTTGGTCAGGTTCAATGCTTGTAAGATGGGAGCCATGTGGTTCTCCTACTTCCCGAGTTTCCGGCCGAACTGATCCATGATGACGGCGAAGATGACGACCAGGCCAACGGCCACGTATTGCCAGAAGGGACTGACGCCCAGCAGCACCAGCCCGTATTGAATGGTGCCGATGATGAGCGCGCCTAACACCGTGCAGATGATGGT
Organism: Chloroflexota bacterium; assembly: GCA_016219235.1. Next base: position 1,711 of record JACRBO010000107.1, on the reverse strand, counting down.
GCCTTCGCCGCCGAACAAACTCGCGCCGCCGATGACGACCGCTGCGATCGAGTTGAGGGTGGTCACTTCACCGGCATTGTAAGCCCCGCTGGAGAAGCGCGCTGTCCACACCATACCGGCGATGCCGGCCACGACTGCGGCGAGAATGTACGCCTTGATGAGCACACGGTTGACGGGAATGCCCGCGCGCACCGACGCTTCCATGTTGCCGCCGATCGCGTAGAGGTGCTGACCGAACTGCGTCTTGGCAAGGACGAACCAGCAGATCGCGGCGACGATGATGGCCACGAACACGGGGTTGGGCATCAAGGGAATGATCGATTGAAAGTCCGCATTGGTGGCTGTTTCCGGCAAATTGAAAAACGTGAAGCCGTGACCCGGCCAGAAATATAAGATCGAGCCGTTGCCCAGCGGTCCCAAATACGGCGGCTGCTGCGCCACCGGATAGCCGCCGCTGCGAATCAACGCGACCCCTTCGACCAGGAAGCCCATGCCCAGCGTGGCGATAAACGCGGGTACTTTGATCCGGGCGACCAACAGGCCGTTGATCCAGCCGGGCACGATCGCGATCAGCGTCCCGCCGAGCATGCCGACGACAATCGTCACAACGGGCGACGCACCCGCTGCGTGCAGGGCCTGCATGATCTGCGCCCCCATCACCGACGAGAAGCCCAGCACCCAACCGGCGGACAGATCGATACCAGCCGCAATGATGATGAAGGTCTCGCCCAGACCGATGAGCAGGATTTGCGACGCATACAACAGAATTCCCTGCACGCTGCGGAAACTGAGAAAGGTCACGTCGTTCATCTGCTGTGATGCGATGCTGAACGCGGCCAGCAGGACCGCCAGAAATATCCACGGCCACACTCTGCGGATCAGCACCAGGTTTTCAGATCGATTTCTACGGCGCTTTATGGCCGGAGCCTGATCGACGGAATTCACGGTCATACTAACCTCCCGATGGTATCCCAATCATTGAGGGGATGAGGCGTCAACTTGATAATGGCACAGCTTGAAAAAAGGGGCAAGCTGGAATAATCGGCAATGATGATGACCGCGGGGGCGAATGCGTCTTTGACGCGCACTTGCCCCCGCGGGTTTGTGCAACTGTGGTTGTTACTTGGTGTAGAAGAACTTCATCACGGCGGGATCGTTCATGTTGTCGCGGGTGATGACTTGATAGCCGGTCGGGATGTGGCGCGGCAGGCTGGTGACGCCGTTCATATGCGCCATCGCCATTTCGACCGCGAAGTAACCCATGTCGGCGGGTTTCTGCGCGATAACCATATCGACGGTATTGGCCTTCAACATCTCAATGGCGGTCTCGGTGGCATCGAACGCCACAACCTTGACCTTGCCGCTGAGACCCTTGTTCGCCACAACCTGACCCGCGCCTTGCGCGCTGAACACATTCGTGCCGAAGATACCGGCCAGGTCTGCTTCCTTCTGAAGCATGGCTTCGACCTGCGCCTGGGCCTTCGACGGATCGTCGTCGTTGTAGTCCACGCCGACCAGGGTTACGCCCGGATTGGCGGCGACGACTTCCTTGCAGCCCTTCTCGCGCGCATCGGTGCTGCTGATGCCGGGCTTCACGTTCTGGATGTAGACCTTGCCCTTGCCGCCGATCGCTTTGATCAGCGCTTCGCAGGCGATGCGGCCGCCCTCTACAATATCGGAGGCGATGAAGGACAGCGGGAATTTCACCGGG
>JACRBO010000128.1 GCA_016219235.1 Chloroflexota bacterium | reverse complement strand
TGCAGCACGTGGTGCCATTGGACAAGATGGCCGCGATGATTCAGAGTCTGATTAACGTCTGAAGGAGTAATGACCGTGATTCGAGTACTCATTGTCGATGATTCTGCTACCGCCCGCGAGGCCATCACGATGATGCTGCGCAGCGCGCCCGACATCGAAGTGATCGGCGAAGCGAGCAACGGCGCAGAGGGCATTGAACTGGCCGCGCGTCTGAGGCCCGATGTGATCACGATGGACATCAATATGCCGCGCGTCAACGGGCACGAGGCGACGCGCCAGATCCTGGCGGCCACCCCCACCCCGATCGTGGTGGTGACGACGATCTCGCGCCAGGAAATGATCCGGCAGGGTTTGGATATCTTGCTGGTGGGCGCGCTGGAAATTGTGCAGAAGCCCAGTGCTCTGTCCGTCAAAGGCTTTGAAGCGATTCAGGTTGAATTGGTCGCCAAAGTGCGCCAGGTGGCGCAGATCAAATTTTCGCCGCCGGTCTCGTCAGCGGAAAATTAACGCGGCCTTTGTCGCGGACTCGACGTCTGTTGCAGCGGGCTTCACGCAAGGACTTCTCCCATGTCCAAACACGTGCTCATTGTCGATGATAGCCGGACCGAATCACTCAAGGCGCGTTTGATCCTGGAGCGCGAGGGTTTTCGCGTCAGCCTGGCGACCGACGGACACGAGGGCCTGGTTAAGGCTGCGCAGGACAAGCCCGATTTGATTGTGCTGGACACTCTGATGCCGCAGATGAACGGCTTTGAAGCCTGTGGCCGCCTGAAGCTGGATCCCAGCACGCGGCACATTCCCATCTTGATGCTGCCCACGGCCGAGGAAGCTGCCGAGATGCCGTCGGGCGCGAACCTGCCGCAGTTCTTGATCAAGCCGTATGATCCGCGTGGACTGATCGGCAAAGTCAGCGAGTTAGCCAACGGGCACGCTGCGCTCAACGATCAAGCCGAGTTGGAGCAGTTGCGCCGGCAGGCGGCCAATGCCAACCAGGCGCGCAGCGATTTTCTGGCAAACATGAGCCACGAACTGCGCACGCCGCTACACGAGATCATGGGCATGACGGAACTGTTGTACGGCACGGAGTTGAACGCCGAACAGCAAGCCTATCTGGAAACAGCCAAACGTTCGTCCAACGCGCTGCTGAGCTTGATCAGCGACGTGATCGAATTTTCTGAACTGGAAGCGGGCCAACTGGAACTGCATCCCAAAGATTTCGATCTGGCCGATCCCATTCAGCGGGTGATCGAGATCATGGGCGCGCGCGCGCAAGACAAGGGCCTAAGGTTCTCCACCGGCTGTGCGCCACAGGTACCGCACGCCCTGCACGGTGACGGCAACCGGCTGCGGCAAATTTTGGACAACCTGGTCGCAAACGCCATCAAGTTCACCGAGCGCGGCGACATCAGCGTGCGGGTCGATCTGGCGTCGCAAGTCGATCGGGCGGTGGAACTGCACGTCCGTGTGACAGACACCGGCATCGGCATCCCGGCCGATCGGCATGCGGTGATCTTTGAGCCGTTCCAACAAGCGGATGTGTCGGCCACGCGCCGCTATGGCGGGCTGGGGATGGGTCTGGCCATGGCCAGGCAGTTGGTCAAGTTGATGAATGGCCGCCTGTGGGTCGAGAGCGAGCCGGGACAGGGCAGTACCTTCCACTTCACCGTGAAAATGATGGCCGTAGCACAGGCTGCGCCGGCCACGCCCGCCCGCAACTGGCCGCGCCCGCTCAACATTTTGGTGGCCGAGGACAGCCCCACCAATCAGCTGATTGCCAGGTCCAGCCTGAAGAAAGCGGGGCATCAAGTTACCATCGCCGTCAACGGCCTGGAAGCGGTCAAGGCTGACGAGCAGGCTCGCGCGCAGCACGCACCGATTGACCTGATACTGATGGATGTGTCCATGCCGGAAATGGATGGGTTGGATGCCACGCGGGCGATTCGCGTGAAGGAGCAAACGCCCGGCAGCGGTCACATCCCCATCGTGGCGATGACGGCCTTTGCCACCAAGGAATATCACGATAAGTGCTTTGAATCCGGCATGGATGGCTATGTCACCAAGCCGGTGCGCATCGACGAGTTGAACAAAACATTGGAGCCGCTGCTGACAGAGACCGGAGATCGGGAATCAGGGATCGAAGATCAGGGATCGGGAACCGAAGTTGCCGCCCCCGGCCCGATCGATCTGACGGCGGCCCTGGAGGTCGTCGGCGGTGATGTGGACATCCTGCGCGAGGCCGTGTCGCTCTCGCTGGAAGAGGTGGCCGGTGAATTGGCCGCGCTGCGCGCGGCGGTTGGCACGTCGAATGCCAAAGAAGTAGAAGCCAGGGCGCATCGCTTGAAAGGCGTCATGGGCGCACTGGGCGGCACTCTCGCTCACGCCGCGGGCCAACAACTTGAATCGATGGGTGAGCAGGGCAATCTGGCTCAGGCACCCGAAGCGTTGAAGCGCTTTGAGCACGAACTCCGGCGCGTGGTGACTTTCTACGAAGACCCACGCTGGGCACAGCAGGCTCAACAGCAAGCAGAACTGATGGCGCTGGCTGAGGCAGGAGGTGCGTAATGACACCCACCCGGATTCTGTGCGTGGATGATGATGTGCCACAGTTGACCATCATCTCGATGGTGCTGAAAAAAGAGGGCTACCTTGTCGAGACGGCGCGCGACGGCAACGAGGGCCTGAAGAAAGCCCGCGACTGGAAACCCGATTTGATCATCATGGATGTGATGATGCCGGGGCTGGACGGCTTTCAGGCTACGAAAACACTTAAGGCCGATCCCGACACGGCGCACATTGGCGTGCTGATGCTGACGGCCAAGGGCGGCGTGGATGAAAACGTGAAGGAAGCCTACAAGCTGGCGACGCGCGTGCAAGACCGCCTGAAGGGCTTTGACTCTGGCGCAGTGGATTTCTTGACCAAACCCGTCAAGGCCAAAGACCTGGTGCAGCGGGTGAAGGCTGTGTTGTGGGCCACCGGTACCGGCTTTGTGCCACACGAGGATTAACGAGTAATACGTAATGCGTACTACATAAACGTCATGCCCGAATGTTGTCGTCGGGCATCCACCCGCCGGATGATCGAGTGATCGTCTGGCGGGTTTGTTTCGCGTGGCGAAGGCATCAGACCTAACCCCGTTTGACCCCTACCTTCATTCTGGCTATACTTGCCGCATCCCTTTCACCAGACGAAGACCATGTCTAGATCAATCACTCCCCGCCAGCATTTTGAAGCGCAACTCGCCGAATTGTATGGTGAAAGACCTCGGAGGTTTTCAACGATTATCTGGCATGAGCGACCATCGCGTAAAACCTCCGAGGTCTGGTGCGCCGCGCAGGTGAAAGACCTCGGAGGTTTTCAACGATTATCTGGCATGAGCGACCATCGCATAAAACCTCCGAGGTCTGGTGCGCCGCGCAGGTGATAGACCTCGGAGGTTTTCAACGATTATCTGGTATGAGCGACCATCGCGTAAAACCTCCGAGGTCTATCTGGCGTAGGAGTGAACATGCAACAGACCATTCCACTTGAACCGGGCAAGTATTACCACATCTACAATCGCGGCAACAACGGCGACAACATTTTCATCGAAGAGCGTAACTACACGCACTTCATGAACTTGTATGCCCGACATATCGCGCCGGTCGCCGAGACCTTTGCCTATTGCCTGCTGCGCAATCATTTTCATATCGGCGTACGCATCAAAGAAAACCTCGAAGGTCTAACAAATCCCGGTCAACACTTCGCCAACTTCTTCAACGCCTATAGCAAAGCCATCAACCGTGCCTATGGACGCACCGGTAGTCTGTTCGAGAATCGCTTTCGCCGCAAGGCCGTAACGACCGATCGCTACTTTCAACGGCTGATCCATTACATTCACTGGAACCCGCAGAAACACGGCTTTGTACCGGACTTTCGCGATTATCCCTACTCATCGTATCATCTCTTTCTGATGGACAAGCCAACCTTTGTGAAGCGCGTTGAAGTCCTGGATTGGTTTGGCGGATGTGACGGCTTTGTTAAGCGACATCAAGAACTTGCCGAGGAAAAGGACTTGCAGGCTGTGTTGCTGGACGAAGCGGACTGAAGACCTCGGAGGTTTTCAACGATTATCTGGCGTGAGCGACTATCGCGTAAAACCTCCGAGGTCTGGTGCGCCGCGCAGGTGAAAGACCTCGGAGGTTTAACGGGCCGGTTGGCTTTGCCTGCTGGTCGGCTCGCAGGACTGTCAGCCATTGCCTGATGGTCTGTGAAAACCTCCGAGGTCTAGTCGGCAGCGCGCCATGTGCCTGCTTGGCTTCAAGCAAATACTGGGCACTGTCAAGCAATCATCAGACATCATCAAGCAACTATAACGTAACTTCAAGCAGCCTGTGAGGAACTTCAAGCGAGCATCGCGTAACGTCAAGCAACTGTTGAGTAACTTCAAGCAAACATAGCGTAACTTCAAGCAGCTTTTGAGTAACTGCCAGCAACCATCAAGTAACCGCCAGCAGTCATGCAGTAACGTCGTGCCGCCCACGTGCGCACATCAACCAGACCGGTTGATAAATTATTGCGAAAGGATTATGGAACATGTCTACTCGACCGATGAAGTCCGCCGCCCAGCAGTTGAACGCTGCGCAACTGGCCATTGCCAACTCACTGGCCGACCCCGAAATCAAGGCCGCCGTGGCGCAGTTTGGCTTTACCACGGCCAAGTTGAACAAGGGCAAGGCGTTGTACGACGCGGCCCTGGCCGCCGTCAACGCGCAGAAGTCGGGCAAGGGCACACAGAAAGACACCACCGCGCAGTTGAAAGCGGCGCTGACTGACGCGCGCGACGCCTATCAGGCGCTGGCGAAGGTGGCGCGGGCCGCGTTGAGCAAAGAAGAGCAGGCCATGTTAGGGCTGGGCAAAGAACCGCGCGGCACGGCGGCCTTCATCGCGGCGGGCTACACGCTGTTCGATAACGCGGGCGAAATAGCCGCGCTGGCCGAATACGGCTACGATGCCGAGCGGCTCGCTGCCGAACGCGCCAAGATCGAGGCTTACGATCAGGCTAATCAGGCGCAGGAAATGGCGAAGGGGTCGGCGCAGCAGGCTACACAAGATCAAGATGCGGCCCTTGCTGCGATGAGCGAGTGGGTAGCGCAATACTTAAAGATCGCCAGGGTGGCGCTGCGCGGCAAGAAACAACTGCTGGAAAAGATCGGCGTGCTGGCGCGCACGAGCAAGACGGCGGCGCAAAAGGCCGCGCCGAAAAAGGCGGCGGCGAGCAGGGCCGCGAAGAAGTAGGCGTAACCAACGGGGTCACGCGTGCGAGGGGTGATGGATGTCCCTCGCACGATTTTTTTCGGCGTTGACGAGGGGTGGGAAGTGGGCCTATACTAAGGGCGTTGCGGTCAGCGTTGCCACAAATCGGATGTAAGGTTATATACGACAAAAGCGGCAACCCTAAAATGCAGCGGCGCAGTTTTGTCGTCTACTTAGAGTTGGGCACCAGACTTGCATATATCGGGAGGAATACGATATGGACAATAAGATACGAGAAACGCAACAAAGGCGATTTCAATTTTTATTGAAGCTCTTTGAGTTATCAAACGGCGATGAATTATTCTCTATCGATGCATTCGAATTGGGGGATCAATTAGGCTTTCCCAGAGATGAAACTAATAGAATTGATGATTATTTACGTGGAGAGAATCTGATTCAAGGTATTGCCGGTACGAAAATTGCTATCACCCACTATGGCATTGTAGAAATTGAAAGCGCACCAACTCGGCCAGATGAACCAACAACTTATTTTCCACCAGTCAATATCATTCATGTTGAGAAGATGGTTGGATCGCAAATACAGCAAGGCACGAATCAGAGTACTCAGGTCTATTCATACTCAACCACTGATCTTGAAGCGGTAAGTAAGTTTATCGACGATTTGAAAGTTCATCTCAATGACTTGGGGATAGACACATTGGATCAGGCACAAGTAGAATCTGATATTGAAACAATAGAAGCCCAAGTCAAGTCTCCGCGGCCCAAGTCAAACATCATAAGTGAATGTCTAAAATCATTGAGAGCAATATTGGAAGGCACGATAGGCAGTTTAATTGCGACTGGGCTGCTTCAACAGTTAGCGGCCCTAATCAAATAGATCGGTACCCAACACGGCGTGCAGCGGGCTGACAACGGACCGCTTCGCGAATCGGACAAGCGGACTAGAAACGGACACGTGCTCGGCTGAATCTTTGTAGATTGAGGCTTAGGTCGGCCAGCAACGCACTTGTTCCGCGGGGAGCGCCCAACACGGCGCTCAGCCGCTACCAACCTCATATGTCTTCAAATCAACTCGCGGACTGTGATAAGCAGCCCGAGCGTTTGATTGCAAACGATGACGCTGTTATTTCGTTCGATCCGCCGCCACCCGATCGAGCACCAGATGGCTCTTGATGCGCTCCAACAATTCAACGGCCTTCACCGGCTTGGGAATAAAATCCACGGCGCCCACTTCATAACCTGCCATCTGTTCGGCAATGCGCGCTTCAAGTCCGGCATGGTCAAGTACGGGATCATCCACCTGCCCCTTCACCGTCAACAAGATCACGGGAATGGCCGCCGTGGCCGGATCATCACGCAAGCGGCGGCACACTTCATAACCGTTCAGGCGCGGCATGACGATGTCCAACACAATCAAATCGGGTGGCTGCGCCGCAACCTGCGCCAGCGCCTCCACGCCGTCGTAAGCCACCGCCACGTCAAAGTCCTGACGGCGCAGCACGCCTTCCAGCATGCGCACCAGCGACACATTGTCGTCTACGACTAGAATTCTGCCGATACTTGCCATGCGAACCTCCTTGCGTGTTTACGGCTGCGCTTCGGCCAGGCGGTGATAGAACGTGGCGAAGCGATGCACTTCTTCCTGCAATTCGGCGGCCACGGCTGGCGCGGCCGTCAAATCACCCGATCGGCCAATCGCCTCCAGCCGCAGTGCGACGTCGCGCGCGGGCCGGCCGCCAAAGCTATCCAGTGCACCCTTGAGGCCGTGCGCGGCCCGCTTCACAGCCACCGGCGTCTGTTGAGCCAATCCGGTTTCCAGTTCACGCCAATGCCGTGGCAGGTCTTGCGTCAAGAACAAATTCACCGATTCAAGCAGCAAATCGCGATCGCCAGCCACCATGTCCAGCGCCACTTCCAGATCGACGGGGGTTGCGATCGGATGCAGCACGTGCGCCGTGGCCCAAAACCGCTCGATGGCGCTGAGCAGCTGATCGGGCGCGATCGGTTTGGCAACGTAGCCGTCGGCCCCGGCGGCCAGGCAGCGATCGAGATCGGCCTTCATGGCATACGCCGTCATCGCCAGAATGGGCAGGTGCTGGCCGGTCTCACGCTCGGCCTCGCGAATCGCTTGCATCGCTTCCAGCCCGTCCATGTCCGGCATCTCGACATCCATCAAGACCAGATCGATGCCGCCCGTACTCTGCGCACTCTGCGCCTCCAGCAAGCGCAGCACCTCGCGCCCGGTAGCCGCAATCTGCACGGTGTGGCCCATCTTCTGCAAGGTCTGCCGCCCGATGAGTTGACCGGCCACGCTGTCTTCCGCCAGCAGCACATTCAAACGCGGCCCTTCCAATTGACGCGCCACGACCCGCTCGGTCGCGCGCGCCGGCTGCACCGCCAGGCCCAGCATGGTCACGACGATGTCCCAAACTTCGTGCTGTTTGAGGGGCTTCACCAGGTGCGCGGCCAGGCCCAGCGTGCGGCAGCCGGCCACGTCTTCGCCCAGATTATCACCGGGCAGCAACAGCACCAGCCGGTCACGGATCGCCTGCATTAGCGGCTGCGCGATCGACTCCTTGCCAGACATTAGCCAGCTGTCCAGCACGATCAAGCGGAAGGGACGATTGGCCGCGGCGGCTTGCTCGATCAAGCCGGGCAGTGCCTCGGCCCGATCGGTCTCGGTAATCGCAATGTCCAGCGGTGACAACATATCGCGCAGCACGCGGCGCAGCGCAGGGCTGCCGGCGGCAATCAACGCCGGTGCGCCGGACAGGTGCAGCGGCGCACACGGTTCCGGCACACCCTGGCCCAGGCTGGCTTGCTTGGTCAAACGCAGCGTAAATGAGAAGCGACTACCCGCGCCCAATTCACTGTCCACTTCAATGCGACCGCCCATCAGTTCCACCAACTGGCGCGCAATAGTCAGGCCCAGGCCGGTTCCGCCGTAGCGGCGCGAGGCCGAACCATCGGCCTGGGTGAAGGCGTCAAACATGACGGCCTGTTTATCACGCGCGATGCCGATGCCGGTATCCTGCACGCTGAAGTTCAACTGTGCCGTGTGTTCGTCATAGCGAATCAAATCCACGCGCACAGCCACTTCGCCCTGCTCCGTGAACTTGACGGCATTGCCCACCAGATTGACCAGCACCTGCTGCAAGCGCCCCGGATCGCCGACCAGCGCGGTCGGTACGCCGGGTGGGACGTGGCAGATCAACTCCAGATGTTTGCGATGCGCTCGCAACGCCATCATGCCGACGGATTTCTCGACCACCGTGCGCAGATCAAAATCGGTTGAATCAAGCTCGAGGCGATGTGCTTCGATCTTGGAAAAGTCAAGAATATCGTCGATGAAGTTTTGCAGCGCCTCGGCAGAAGTGCGGGCCAGCGTCAGGTAGTCTTGCTGTTCGCGCGTCAACGGCGTCTCCAGCGTCAAATCCGTCGTGCCGATGATGGCGTGAATGGGAGTGCGAATCTCATGGCTCATGCGCGCCAGAAACTCGCTCTTGGCCTGATTAGCCGCTTCGGCGGCTTCTTTGGCGGCGCGCAGTTCAGCCATCGCGCGGCGGCGCTCGGCAATTTCGCGCTGCTCCGCTTGATGCAATCGCGCATTTTCAATAGCCACGGCAGCTTGAGCCGCCAGAATGGCGGCCAGCTGTTGCGCTTCCGGCGTAAACGCCTGCGCCTCACCATGCTCCATATTCAGCACGCCCACCACGCGATCTTTGATGCACAGCGGCACAGCCAGCTCAGACGCAATCGACAACGGTCCCGCCCGATAGCGCGGATCGCGTGCGGTGTCGGGCACATAAATCAGCTGGCCGCTGCGCGCGGCGGCGGCGATCACGCCGTGCCCCTCGATCGACAACACATCCAGGGGCGGCCCGGCCGCCGCGGTGTCCACCTGAATGCGATGTAGTTCGCCGCGCGGCTGATCGATTAACCATAAGCCGCAGTCCTCAAAGGCCAGCACGCGGTGGGCCACATCCCCGACCGCTTGCGCCACCTGGTTGACGGTGCGCGCCAGGGTCACCTCCTGGCTGAGATCGTGAATCGCGGCCAGTTTCCGAGTCAATGCCTGCTTGTCGATTGCGCCGCGCACGGCCGAACGTACCGCTTCGGGGTGAAACGGCTTAAGCACGTAATCATACGCCCCCAGCCGCAGCGCCTCGATGGCGCTTTGCAGCGAACCATACGCCGTGATGACCACCACCTCGGTCGGCAGGCGCTGCTGCCGGATATCGCGCAGCACGTCCAGGCCCGGCATCATCGGCATCATCAGATCGAGCGTCGTCACGCTGTACTGGCTGTCTTTCAGCATCGTCAGGGCCTGCGGTCCGTTCGCCGCCGACTCGATGTCATAGCCCAGCGGGGCCAGACAGACCCGCAGCAAAGCGTGCATCTTCGGCTCGTCGTCGACCAGTAGAATGCGCTCGCGCGAATTCATAGCGGCTCCCCGGCGGGCGGCTGATAGCAGCCACGCCTGAATGTCCTTCGGCAACAGGCAGACACATTGCCGGACACACCCCATCCTTCTCACAGCGACGGTAACTACCTATTTGATTGTAGTACAGCGCGTGATGGCGCGGCGTATCGAGAGCGTTACAAGGTGATTACAACGGGGTTATTCAGCTTGACCGGGGTCAGCGAAAGAAACCGGGTGTGTATCGCTAATCGAGTTGAGACAGCGTGAAATAGAACAGGCAGCCGGCGCCGGGTCCGCCGCTCTGCACGCCAACCTGGCCGCCCATTTTTTCCACGATCCGGCGAACGATGGACAGGCCCAGCCCGTGGCCGCGTGCCCGGACTTGATCGAGCCGCGTAAACGGGGTAAACAAGCGCGCATGCACCTCTGGCGGCAGCCCCTGGCCGTTGTCAGCCACCCACAGGCGAACCGCGTTATCCGGCAAGATATCGGCGCCCAGTTCGACCCACGGCGGCTGGCCGCCGTATTTGATGGCATTGCTCACATAGTTGACCCACACTTCTTCCACCCACGGCGCATGGCCCAGCACGATCGGCCAGGTCGCCGGCAGGCTGATCTGCGCGTGGCTGTCCGTGATCATGTCTGTCAGGCGTTGCATGGCGTCCGCCAGGATACGGGACAGGTCAAGCGGTCGTAAGACCACCTGCGTCTTGCGCACTTCAGCCAGCAGCAACAACTCGTCAATGATGTTATTCATCTTGCGCGCATTGCGCGACACGTTACCTAGCACTACCGCCTGCTCGTCAACCGTGAGGTCTGATCCCGCTTCGGCCAATGTTTCGGCAAAGCCAACCACCAGATGCAGCGGGTTCTTCAAATCGTGCGCCACGGTGTGGGCAAAGGCATCCAGGTCTTCGTTGCGCGTGCGCAGTTCAGCATTGAGTTCGGCCAGATCGCGATTGCGATCGAGCAGTGTCTGCTCGGTCCGTTTACGCCCGGTGATATCGCGCACGACGGACACCACCCCTACCGGCCGCTGCTGGCCATCGGTGATCAGCGTGCCGCTGATCTCGAGCGGGACGATGCGGCCTGAGATATGTCGTCCCAAATATTCGACGTTGTACATCTGGCCGTCTTCCAGCACTCGCTGGAAATTCGCGATCACCCGCTCGCGCTCCTCAGGCATCACCAAATTCAGCACACTCAGGCCGATTAAATCATCGGCGCCTGCCAGGCCCGCCAGCTCGGCCGTGCGGTTATTACACAGCTGAATCACGCCGGTGAGATCGGTCAGCACAATCGCATCAGGCGAGATTTCGACCAGGGCACGATACCGCTGTTCGCCGGCGCGCAGCGCCTGCTCGACGCGGGTGCGTTCGGTAATGTCGCGGATGGCGGCGATATGTACGGGGCGATCACGCCAGACCAGATGCCGGGCCGTAATCTCGACGGGGAAGATGGCGCCATCGCGCCGATGATGCCAGCGCGTCGGTATCAACTGGTGCTGCTCGGCCATCGCCTGCCGGATTCGCTCCGGCTCAGCCGACAGGTCGGTGTTGCGCAGCTTCAGCAGTTCGTCGTGTGTGTAGCCGTACAGCGCCGTCGCCGCCGAATTCGCTTCGTAAATCTGGCCGGTCACATTGTCGATCAGAAACAGGGCGTCGGATTCCAGTTCAAACAACTGACGGTATTTTCCTTCGCTGTCACGCAACGCCAGTTCGGCGCGTTTGCGTTCACTGATGTCTTGCATCTCGGAAATAAAATGAACCGGCTGCCCGTGCGCGTCGCGAATCAACGAGCTGCTGACAATGGCCCAGATCGGCGTGCCATCCTGGCGCACATAGCGTTTTTCAAACGATACGCTGTCTAATTCTCCGGCCAGCACACGGCGATAGTGGTCTTGCCCAATCGCGACATCGGCTGGATGTGTCACCTCGCTAACCGTCTTGGCCAGCAATTCCTCTTCCGTATAGGCCAGCATCTGGCACAGCGCCGCGTTGACGCGCAAGAAGCGGCCGTTCGCGGCTACCAGGGCCTTGCCAACGACGGCGGCTTGAAATGCCAGCCGAAAGCGTTCTTCGTTCTCACGCAGCGCCTGTTCGACGCGTTTACGGTCGGTGATGTCACGGACGATGGTCAACACCAGCCCGGCCTCCTGGCCGGACAGGCGCGTCTCGGTAACTTCGACCGGCACCCGGCTGCCATCGCGGCGCAGATCGATCGATTCAAACGGCCGCCCGTTGTACCGGGCTAACTCATCGGCCACCACCTGTCCCGATCGGCCGCGCACTTCCGGCGCCTGCAGATCGGACACGTGCAGTGCCAGCAGTTCGGCGCGCGTGTACCCCAGCAGATCGGCCGCACGCTGATTGACATCGATGATCTCATCGCGCTCGTTTTCCAGCATGATCGCATCGTTGGCTTGCTCAAACAGCGCGCGATAGCGTACTTCACTGCGCCGCAGATTCGCTTCCAGCTGCTTCAGAACAGTGACATCGCGCACGGTACCGACCAGCATATAACCGCGCGCAGTAGGCACGGGCACCGACTGCGTTTGAGTGATCCGCTGCGTGCCGTCGGCGCGCTGGATAGTTTGCTCCATCAGGCCGGGCACAGCCGGCGCCTTGCCAGAACTCAACAGATTCAGCGTGAATTGGCGGGCGGCGGCCAGGTTAGCAGGTGTATCCCGTCCCGGCGGGGCTAACTGCATTTGCACATCCCAGATCA
>JACRBO010000123.1 GCA_016219235.1 Chloroflexota bacterium | reverse complement strand
GGACCGCGCCCGGATCGCCAACGCGGACCTAACGCTCAAGCTGCTGTTTTCGCTGCCCGCCGCGATCGTGCTGATCGTCATCAGCCGTGGACGGCCACCCGCCGCGCAATTTGGCGCATTGATCGTCGGCCTGTCACTGCTGATGAATTCGGTCGTGGAATACTTTGGCTATGCCCTGCGCGGCTGGCAGCGCGCCGATCTGGAAGCGCTGTGGTTGTTGGCGATGCGCGTGCTCACCGCCGCGTGTGGCGGGCTGGCGCTGTTCGCCGGAACCGGCTGGGCAGGCTTGACGGTAGCGTATGGCGGCAGCGCGGCCTTGACGCTGATCGCCAGTTTTCTCTGGCTGCGCCGCCAGCCCGATCGGTATTTTGCTCCGCGCCCGAGGTTTGATCGCGACCTGCAATTTCGTCTATTACGCCAGGCCCTGCCACTGGGCGGCGCGATTGTAGTATCCATTGTCTACACGCGCACCGCCGTTTTTATGCTGGATGCGCTCACGTCGCCGGCCAGTGTGGGCGTGTACGGCGTGGCGCAGAAGTTGACGGAGCCGCTGGCGATTGTGCCCGCCGCGTTGATGGCCGCCGTCTTTCCGGTGTTGGCGCGCGCGATAAATCAACACGGCTATGCGGCCACCCGATCGATCCGAGTGCGCATGCTGGCCGTATTGATGCTGGCGGGCGGCGCTTTGGCCGTGGCGGGCGCGCTCGGCGGACCGTGGCTCATCGAGCGGCTGTATGGCGAACCGTATCACGGCGCGGCCCCGGTCGTGCAAGTGTTGGCGCTGGCACTGCCGTTGTCATTCATCAATTACGGCTTGACGCACGTGCTCATCGCCCTTAATCGCCAACGCCAAAACCTGATCTTCAATGTAATCGTATTTGTAGTTAACTTTGCGGCGTGCGCCCAATGGATTCCGACGTCAGGGCCGGTGGGCGCGGCGCTGGCGACGGCCTTGAGTGAAGGAGTGCTGCTAACGCTATGCGGGTTGAGTCTGCTGCGACCCATTCGCGGTTGATCACGTGGCTCGATCGGTTGAGCGCGGCGATGTGGATCATCTTCGCCGTGATGCTGCCGTTTGAGTTGAAGTCGCCGCTGATCACGATCGCGCCGCTGGCGATCACGAACGTCGAGTTGACGATGTATGGCGCAATCGGGCTGTGGGCAATTCGCGTGATGGTCACGCGGCGGTTGCGCTGGACGCCGGTGCATTGGGCCGTGCTGGCATGGATCGCGGCAAATGCGATCAGCGCCCTGCTCGCACCAACGCTGCGCGGCGAAGCACTAAAGTTTGCGTTTCGCAGCGCGACCGGCGCGTTGTTGTTTTTCGCCGCGGCCGATTGGGCCCAGGACTTTAGGCGAGTATGGCCGATTGCATTAGCCCTGGGCGCAAGTACGATCATTTCGGCGGGGGCAGGCGTTATCGAAGTGGCCTGGCCCTCGACGGCGCCGCTGTGGCTGGCCTTCAAGACGCATGTCACCGTGGTGGGCGAAGTGCTGCGCGCCAGCGGAACGTTTCAGTACGCCAATACCGCGGCGATGTTCTGGGAGGCCGCCCTGCCGATCGGTCTGGCGGCGATACTTAGCGCCCGGCCGATGTCGCGCCGGGGATCGATCGGGTTGGCCGCGGCCGTCATCGTCGTGACTTTAGCCATCGTTTTGTCGGCAAGTCGCGCGGCGTTGATTGGATCGGCGATCGCGCTGTTGCTGTTGATCGGCTTGAATCGCGACACGTTGCGCCGCTGGTCGGCCTTTGCGATGATGGGGCTGATCGTCCTGACCGCCGCGCAAGTGATCGTCAGTCCCGTCATCGCGGCCCGGTTTCGCGCCGAGAGCGATCGGACGTGGTATCTGGCGCAGATCGACATCGAGCCGCGAGCGCTGACGCTGCGAGCCGGCGAGATCAGCACGGTGCCGTTGACGGTGACGAATATCAGCGCGCGAACGTGGCCGGCCGGCGGGGCTACGCCCGTGAGCGTGAGTTACCACTGGCTGAGCGCCGACTCACAAGATATGATTATCCTTGAAGGCGTTCGCACCGGGCTGCCCTACGACCTTACGCCGGGCGAGCGGGTGCGCGTCGAGGCGCGCGTGATGGCTCCGGACCGGCCAGGCGATTATCAACTACAGATCGACCTGGTGCAGGAATACGTGACCTGGTTCAGCGTGCGGACCGGGCAGGTCACAGAGATGTCCGCGCTTGTCACGAGTGCGAGCGCGGTTGTGCCCGCACCTGCCGGGCCGTCGCTTGCACAGATGCCGACATCGCGGCTACTGCCGCGACCCTTGCCGTCGCCAACGCGGCCGGAGTTGTGGCGCATCGCGATCGAGTTGTGGTGCGATCGGCCTGTGTTTGGCATCGGCCCGGATAACTTTCGCTGGACGTACGGCACGCTGTTGGGCGCGACAGATTTCAATCGGACGGTGACGGCCAATAGTTGGCTCGTGGAGACGCTGGTGAATACGGGCCTGATCGGGTTGGGGAGTCTGATCGGGTTGGCGTTGACGCTGGCGCGGGCGGCCTATCGCGCGCTGCGTGAATCAGCCGGTATGAATCACACACTGGCGGCGGGTCTGATCGCGGCGCTGCTGGCGTTTGCCGTACATGGGCTGGTGGATTACTTCCTGCCGTTTACGCCGACGTACGGGCTGTTCTGGCTGACGGCGGGGTTGTTGACAGCGCGCGGGGGCGCGAGACATGACGCAGGTGATCGGCTTTGATGTGACCTCATTGGCAATGCCGCAATTTTCGGGCGTGAGCTGGGCAACGCACCAACTGTTGCAGGCGCTGCTGGCGCGCGACGACGATCGACATTACGTGCCGCTGGCTCATCGCAGCGTCAACGGCCACTTGCCGCCGGGCGCGGCGGCCTTGCGCGGGCAGCCGTATCAGCGCCGCTGGTGGTGGATGCAGATGATCGCGCCGAAGGTGCTGGCTGAAATGCGACCGGCCTTCGCGCACTTCACCAACTCGATCGCGCCGCTGGTCAGCCCGGTACCGATGGTGCTGACCATTCACGATATGTCGTTGTTTCTCTATGCGGGGACGCAGCCTTTACGCAGCCTGCTGACCGTGCGCCCGCTGATACCCGCGCTGGCTCGCCGCGCCGTGGCGATTATGACCCCGTCGGCCGAAGCGCGGCGCGATATGATCCGGCGGCTGGGTCTGCCTCCCGAAAAAATCCACGTGATCTACAACGCGCCGTCGGCGCAGTATCGGCCGGTAACGGACAGCGCCGAACTCGATCGGGTGCGGCGGCAATACGAGCTGCCGTCGAAGTTCGTGCTGTATGTGGGCACGCTCGAACCGCGCAAGAACATCCCGCGTTTGCTACGCGCCTTCGCGCAGGTGCGACGAGCCTGCCCCGAAGTGCGCCTGATCATCGCGGGGCAGTTGGGCTGGAAACACGAAGCGGTGTGGCGCGAAATCGAGGTGCTGGGCTTGAAAGATGTGGTGCACTGGCTGGGTTACATCCCCGGCTGCGATCTGCCCGCGCTGTATTCGCTGGCGACCGTGTTTGCCTTTCCATCGCTGTACGAGGGTTTTGGCCTGCCCGTGATCGAGGCGATGGCGTGCGGCACGCCCGTGCTCACGTCGCGAGACACGGCGTTGGCTGAAGTGGCCGGTGACGCTGCGCAACTGATCGATCCGCTGGAAGTGGACGCCATCGCCACGGGCTTGATCCGCTTGCTGAATGATGCGGCCTTGCGAGATGAGTTGCGGGCGCGCGGACTGTGTCGAGCGGGAGAATTTTCGTGGGCCAGGGCGGCGGAAGAGACAGTTAAAGTTTATGAGCAAGTGATGGATGATGAGTGACGAAGGACGAATCAGCGGCAGATTGGGTGGCTGTGCGACAGAGAGACAAACTAATCCGCGACCAACGAGCGATGGACGCCCGTCGATGTGCCGTTATCGCAAGCCCGCAAGTTGTTCAGCCGTCATGCCCGAATGATTCTATCGGACATCCAGCAAGACCTGTCAGGTGTCGCACAGCTGGCCGATAAACGATCTACATTTGCGACACCTGACAGGTCTGCGGCCACTTGCATCCCTCACACGTTTTTTCGCGTTGACGCAGGACGAGCGACAGGCTATACTCAGCGCCGGTTAAACCGTCGGCGAAGGAAAGACCTCGGAGGTTTTCAGCAACCGTCAATCACGCCGGCCGCACCATAAAACCTCCGAGGTCTCGACCTCATCCAAGATGACTACTCCCTTCGACATCCTCTTCCAACCAATCCCAATCGGCCCCGTCATCGCGCCGAACCGCTTCTATCAGGTGCCGCACTGCAACGGCTTTGGTTATCGTATGCCGCACAGCCACGCCGCCATGCGCGGCATGAAGGCCGAAGGCGGCTGGGGCGTGGTCTGCACCGAAGAAGTGGAAGTCCATCACAGCAGCGACCTCTCGCCGTATTTTGAAGGCCGTCTGTGGGGCGACGACGACAGCCCCAGCCACCAACTCATGGTCGAGGCCGTGCATCGACATGGCGCGCTCGCAGGCATCGAACTGGCTTACAACGGTCTCAACGCCAGCAATGCCTATTCGCGCGCCGTCACGCTTGGCCCACGCTCGATGTCCATCACGGGTGGCAGCGGCTTCGAGCCGGGACAGGCGCGCCGCGTCGACAAAGACGATCTGCGCAATGTGCGCCGCTGGCATCGCGCAGCCGCACTGCGCGCCAAACGCGCGGGCTATGACATCGTGTATTGCTATGCTGGTCACGCGCTCTCGCTGGCGATGCAATTGCTGCTGCCGCGCTTCAACGATCGCACCGACGAATACGGCGGCAGCCTGATCAATCGCGTGCGCTTCCTGCGTGAACTGATCGAAGACACACAGGAAGCCGTGGGCGACACCTGCGCCGTGGCGGTCCGGCTCGCAGTCGATGAGTTACTCGGCGACGACGGCCTGACGCATCAAGGCGACGGCTACGACATCATCGCGCTGCTGGCCGAACTGCCCGATCTGTGGGACGTGAATATCAGCGGCTGGAGCAACGATTCGGCCACGTCGCGCTTCGAGAAAGAGGGTTATCAAGAGCCTTACATAGCCTTCGTCAAATCGCTCACCAGCAAACCCGTCGTCGGCGTGGGGCGCTACACCTCGCCCGACGCGATGGCGTCCGCGATCCGGCGCGGCGTGCTCGATCTGATCGGGGCGGCGCGACCGTCCATCGCCGATCCGTTTTTGCCGGAGAAGATCAAAGCCGGCCGCATCGACGACATTCGCGAGTGCATCGGCTGCAACATCTGCGTCACGGGCGACATGCGCTATGTGCCCATCCGCTGCACGCAAAATCCCACGATGGGCGAAGAGTGGCGGCGCGGCTGGCACCCCGAAGTCATCGCACCGAAACAGAGCGACAGCGAGATCATGATCATTGGCAGTGGCCCGGCAGGGTTGGAATGCGCGCGTGCGCTGGGGCAGCGCGGTTATCGTGTGGCCTTGATCGAAGCGCGGCGTGAATTGGGCGGGCGCGTTGTGCAAGAGTCGCAATTGCCCGGCCTTAGCGAATGGCGGCGCGTGGTCGATTGGCGCTTGACACAGATCGCCAAACTGCCTCAAATTACAGTGTTTCCGTCCAGTCCCATGCAAGCCGCCGATGTGCTCGATTCGGGTTACGTACACGTCATCATCGCAACGGGTGCGACATGGCGGCGCGATGGCGTGGGGCGGCATCGTTGGCGGCCCATTCCCGGCGCCGATCGATCGCACGTCTTCACGCCCGACGACATATTCGCGGGGCGATTGCCCACCGATCGGGTGGTGGTGTACGACAACGATCACTTTTATCTCGGGGGCGTCATCGCGGAATTGCTCGCTCGGCAGGGCTGCGAAGTGTCGCTCATCACGCCCGCGCCGCTCATTTCGTATTGGACGCAAAACACGCTGGAGCAAGAGCGCATTCAACACCGCCTGTTGAAGTTGGGCGTGACGCTCTCGACGCAGCACACCCTCGAAGCGATTGAGACCGATCATGTGCGCGTGATCGACGCGCAAGCCGATCGGCTGTTGGAAAACCCCTGTGATGCCGTTGTCTTACTCACCGATCGATTACCCAACGACGCGCTGTATCAACAACTCAAGCCTGCACTCAGCGACGGCACACTGCAATCACTGCGCGTCATCGGAGACGCAGCCGCGCCGCACATCATCGCGCAGGCTGTGTTTGCCGGTCATCTGGCTGCGCGTGAATTCGACACCGAACCCGTCGATGGCACACCATTCCGCGTGGAGCGTGTAACGGCCTGAGCCAGCAGCGCGCCGCACATCGTCGCCCACACATACACGCCCTGCGACGATGTCCACCAATAGTAATCAAACAGTGAGATCACGAGGATCGCAATTACGGCGCTCGTCAGCAAGGCCGGCCAGATCGCGGTTGTCGCGCGCGCCGATCGGACTCCGGCGACGATCACAGCCCCCACACTGATCAGCCACAACCACAGCCCCGGCCAGCCCAACTCACTGGCGATTAACAGCGGCACGTTGTGGACACGCATCACCCGTGTCGTCGCATTGGGCGCGTTGTACTGCGTAAAATTGCCCACGCCCACGCCAGTCAGCGGACGATCGCTAATCAACTGCCACGCCAGTGCCGTTTGCTCAATCCGTTCATCGATCGAGACCTGCTCGGTGGCGACCTCGCCGCTCACGCGCGCGATCAAAAACGGCGCAAATAACAGCACAAAAATCCCAATCACGCTGCCGCCGCTGGTGATCAACATCAACGCCCGCCGCCGGTTGGGCCGTCGCAGCAGCGCGATGACGATCGCCCCGCTGAGCAGCCCCAGCGCCGCCGATCGCGAAAACGTCAGCAGCAAAGCGGTCAAACCGATGAGCCACATTGCCCACCACGGCCCGCGCCGCTCGCGCAGCAGGCCCACACCCAGCAGCAGCGCCACCGCTGCAAACCCGCCAATCACATTGGGATGCCCGCTCAGGCCATACAGTCGAATCAACGGCGGGCCGCCCGTGCTGATCACGCTCACGCCGGGATAAGCTAGATCGACAGGCAACTCACCGAGCACGCTCAAGCCTAAATGGTGCTGAACGGCAAACTGGACGATACCGATCGCAGCCTGAAGCACCAGGCTGCTCAGCAACGCCATCACAATTTGACGCGGCGGCACGTCGTCGCACGCCACTCGCATCGCCACCGTGCTCCACCACGCCAGCCGAATCGTGAAGGCCAGCGCCGTGCCGTGACTGG
>JACRBO010000106.1 GCA_016219235.1 Chloroflexota bacterium | reverse complement strand
CCTCTTCGCCGTCGATGCCGCGATCGATCCGGCGCGGCAGCGTCTGTTTGTCAGCCTCAACAACGGCGTGCCCGGTTCGAATAACGGCAACATCCTGTACGTATACGATCTGACCAACGGGCAGCTGATCAATCAAGACTACGAGCGCAGTATCCTGAGTTTGGACGTTGATCTGACGACCGGCGCCGCCTTTGCGCCGCGCTCGCATATGAGCGGTGCGGCCATCGTGAAGTATGATGCGCAGGGCGGCGCAGCCCGCCGCCTCGATGGCGTGAGCGGCAAAGTGAAGATCGATGCAGCGCATGATCGAATTTACAGCCTGAGTTCATATCCGCCGCGCTTCGTCGTGTTCGATCGCGAGCTGAGCTATGGCGGTGAAGTCGCGATCGAGCACAGCCCCAATGTCATTGATTTCGCCGTCGATAGCGAACGCGATCGAGTGTTGGTGTTGACCAGCGGCGGACGCTTGCAGGTGTGGCGCGGGCACGGTCGCGCGCTGCGCGATCAGCCGCAATTGGCCGCGCCGGCGCGCGGCGCCGTGCAGTGGATCGTGCCTTCGCCGGAGTTTGAGCGCGATCGGCTGGTGCTGGCCGCTTTCAGCGCGGATGAATATGGTTCGGGCATGGGCACGCTATTCATCAATCGCGACGACGGGCAGACGTGGCAAATGGTGGCGGGCTTGCCCATCACGAATACCGCGGCGGCGCTGGTCTTCTCGCCGGACTTCGTCAACGATCGCACCCTGTTTGTTGGCCTTTCGGCCTACTACTACGGTGGCAGCGGCGTCTATCGCAGCCCGGATGGCGGGCAGACCTGGCAGCCCGCCTCGCGCGGTCTGACTGATCTATCCATCAACCGACTCGCGATTTCGCCTGATTTTAAGGCGGATCGCACGTTGTTTGCGGCGGGCGCACGCGGCGGACTGTCTCGCAGCACCGACGGCGGCGACTCGTGGGTGTCGTTGGCCGATCGGTATCGCACCGATCCGAATACGCAGGCAGCGTTGACGGCGCTGTCACTGTCGCCCAATTTTGCGCGCGATCGAAGTCTGTTGATTGGGCATATGTCCGGCCTGGGCGGCACGTGGCTGTCGCACGACGGCGGCGAAACGTGGCGCAAAGTGCTGGCCGAGTCGGCGACGCGCATAGCCTATCTGGCCGATGGTCAAACGATCTACGCGGCATTGAGCAGCAATAGCGTGGTACGTTCGGATGATGGCGGCGAGACGTGGACGGCGGCCAGTGACGGACTGGATGTGCCGCCCGGCACGACGATCGATCTGCTGGCGGGCGCTGATGACGCGCTGCTGGGTGTGAAGATTTTCGATCAGCCGACGCGCCTGTTTTATCGGCCTATCAGGGACTTGCCGTGGCATGAAGTGGGTTCAGCCGAGCAGCCGTTTGGCAACACATTTGCTTTAGCGAGCGACGGCGCGCTGTTTACGGGCGATAATCAGGGCACGTTGCATCGCTACTACGTGGATAATCTGGCTTCCAAACTTGTCCCATCGCGCCGCGTGCCCGACCTGGCTGTGCAATCCATCGTCATCGCGCGCACCAACGCAGGCAACGAGACGCTCATCAGCGGCGGATCGTTCGGGGTGTGGGCGTCGTTCGATCTGGGTAACTGGTTCGATACGCAGTTTGCCGATCGACATACGATCAATCCGCCGCAAGTGATCGCATCGCCGGCTTACGATCAAGATGCCACGCTGTTTGCGACATTGGGGCAGGGCGTGTATCGATCGCGCGGGAAGCCGTGGCGCTGGGAACTGCTCCCGATCGGTTCGGACGTCCCGATCGGCTCCCTGGCGATCTCGCCCAATTTTGCCACGAATCAGACGCTGCTCGTCGCGGGCGATTATCGCGCGCCAAAACTGTTGGCGTCCATTGATGCGGGCGATACGTGGACGCCCATCACGCCGCCGATCGAGATCACGCAATCGGTGACGATGCGTGTGGCGATCGGGCCGGACGATGTCTGGTGGACATGGATCGACTACCATGGGTTGTATCGCAGCGCCGATCGGGGTCAATCGTGGTCGCAGCTGATCGAGCGTTCGGACGCGATGGCCCAATCGATGGTGTTTTCGCCTGATTACGCGCGTGATGGCACGATCTGGATCGGCCTGTTGTACGGCACGATCTACACGACGCAAGACTTTGGACAAACGTGGATCACTGCGCCGGGCGGCCTCCCGATCGATCCGGTGTGGTCCCGCTCGATCGTGTTTTCGCCCGACTACGCGCGCGATCGCACGATCTATATCGGCACGGACAACGGCCTGTTTCGCAGCACCGATGCGGGCGCGACGTGGGCGCGCATCGATGGCGGCCTGCCCGCGCCGAAGACGGGCCAGCAAGCCATCACGGCGGTGGCGATCTCACCGGCGTTTGCGACGGACCATACGTTGCTGGCTGCGACGATTGATGGCGGGCTGTCGATCAGCCGCGATCGGGGCGATACATGGTTGGTTGTTGATCAATAGACCTTCGTGGTGTAAAATCATTCAACGCTCTACATCCTATGCCCGACCCGGGAGTCGCATGGCTGAGAAAATTCTGATTATCGAAGACGACGACTCGATCGCCACGCTGACGCGCTTGCAGTTGGAAAGCCGCAGTTTTCTCGTGCAGATTGCGCGCAACGGCGCGGAGGGCCTGCGGCAGGCGTATGCCTGGCAGCCCGATCTGGTGCTGCTGGACATCATGATGCCGGACATGGACGGCTGGACGGTATGCCAGCGGCTGCGCGAAATGAACGACGTGCCAATCATTTTTGTGACGGCCGTGGGGCAGGAGCGCAACATCGTGCGCGGCTTGCAGCTGGGCGCGGATGATTACATCATCAAGCCGTTCAGCACCAAGGAATTGCAGGCGCGCATCGAGGCGGTGCTGCGCCGCCATCGCCAGACCGACAGTTCCGATCTGCCGCTGCACTATACCAATGGCTGGCTGTCGGTGGATACCGAGCAGCGCCAGGTGATGGTGGAAGCGAAACCGGTCGATCTGTCGCCGATTGAGTTCCGCCTGTTGACGACGCTGGTGCGCAACGAAGGCAAAGTGTTGACGCACGAGTATTTGCTGGAGCAGGTGTGGGGGCCGGCCTACAAGGACGAGCGTCACTATCTGAAACTGTACGTGTGGTATTTGCGGCAGAAACTGGAACCGGATGTGAACCATCCGCAGTACATTCTGACCGAGCGCGGCGTGGGCTACCGGTTCGCGCAGCGGGCCAACGAATAGCATCGAATCAGCGAATAGCGAACGGGCGATCCAACTGGATCGCCCGTTTTTATTCTGGCGTAGCGCAAGTTGTCAACTTGCGTCACATTCGCTTGATCGCTGACGGGAGCACTGCACCGCATGTGTTCGCCGACTTGCCGTTATGGATTCCAGTAACTCAACCCAAACAACGTCTTCAGCAAATCGCGTTTCTCTTCCGGCGTCATGGGCCGCGTCTGCTGCGAGCCATCGCGATAGGTCGCCAGCAGTTCCACGTTGAGCAAGCGATTGTCATATACCACGTAACGATCGATGAAGTTCTGGCGCAAGTTAATCGCCTGCGTCTGATCGAAGAAGAGGTTGCCCACGCCGTAGTGCAGGAAGGCATTGCCCTTCAGGCCAAAGCCCTGCACGCTGTGCCCCTGGCTGCCGCTGACCACCGACGCGCCCGCATCGACGAGCCGCGCAAAATCATTAGCCTGCGATTGAGCCGTTTCGTAACTGTATTCGCCCAATGGCTGTTCGTTGTATTGCAGCGTCGCGAACACCACCGCGCCCGCCGCCTTCGCTTTGCCGATCTCTGCCTGCAAGCGCGGGAAGGGCGATGAACACGGCGCGGAACCAGGCCGGCCATCGTCCAGACCGTCCACCCAGCCGATGCTCGGCCCGACCGGATTGCAGCCCGCAAAGGCCAGCACGTTGCCATGATCAGTGAGGGTGATGTAACGGGTTGCCTCGGTGATGGTGCGTCCGCCGCCAAAGTACGGAATGCCCGCCGCCTCATAGATGCCCAGCGTGTACGATAATGGATCGGGTCCGTAGTCGT
This sequence comes from Chloroflexota bacterium, assembly GCA_016219235.1. Next base: position 182 of record JACRBO010000106.1, on the reverse strand, counting down.
TGAGGTGATTGCCGGTCAGTTCGATCAGGTTGGTGTTGATCGAAGTCAGCAACTCCCAGTATTTGAGATCGCTGCAAAACACGCCGCGATTGGGCGTGGGCTGTGGCGGGCAGTCTTCCCAGAACGACACCTCGTTGCTGATGTGCACGATGTCTGACGTGAGAAACCAGTCTTTGATCAAT
>JACRBO010000112.1 GCA_016219235.1 Chloroflexota bacterium | reverse complement strand
ATCCGCACGCTGGGCGGCCGCAAGATTCATCCGACCTTCGCGGTCACAGGCGGCGTCAACAAGGCGCTGAAAGTTGAAGAACGCGATTCGATCCTGCAAGGCATCGACGACGCGATCGCCGCCGTGCAGGTCGGTCTGGGCATCATGGCCGATTGGGCCGCGAAGAACGCGGAAGACATCAATAAGTTCGCCGTGTTCCAGACGGGCTACTTCGGATTGGTCACGCCAGAAAATGCGCTTGAACTGTACGATGGGGACATCCGCTTGATCGATCGGGCGGGCGTGCAGCTGGAGAAGTTCGATGGCCGCAACTATCTGGACATGATCGCCGAGCACGTCGAGGATTGGTCATATCTCAAGTTCCCGTATTACAAGAAACTGGGCTGGCCGAACGGCGTGTATCGCGTGGGGCCGCTGGGCCGCTTGAACGTGGCGGAGAAGATCGCTACGCCGCTGGCGAATGAAGAGTTGAAGAAGTTCAAGGCGTTGGGCGGCGGGATGCCCGTCGATGAGACGTTGTACTATCACTATGCGCGGTTGATCGAGGCGCTGTACGCCGTCGAGCGCGCGCGTGAACTGTGCAACGATCCCGACATCCTGAGCACCGACATCCAGAACACGCAGCGCGACTTCAAGGGTCGCGGGGTGGGCATCATCGAAGCGCCGCGCGGCACGTTGATCCACGACTACCACGCGAATGAGAACGGCCAATTGACCAGCGTCAACCTGATCGTCTCGACCGGTCACAACAACTGGGCGATGACGGAAGCGGTGGACAGCGTGGCTAAGACGTATATCAAGGGGCCGGTGGTGCACGAGGGCATGTTGAATCGCGTCGAGGCGGCCGTCCGCGCGCACGATCCATGCCTGTCCTGCTCGACGCACGCGGTGGGCCAGATGCCCATCATCATCGATGTGTTGGATCAGGCCGGGACTGTGACGCAGACGCTAAGGCGCGATTAACGCGCGGGACTAACCCTCATCTCCAACCCTTCTCCCACAAGGAGAAGGGAGTGTGCGGGGCTTGACGTTTCAGAAGAGCGATGCCACACTTGGGCTTCGCTCTTTTAATTCTGATCCACGAATTGACACGAATGGTCACGAAGGTCATTCCCGCGAAGGCGGGAATCCAGAGACCCGATCGACGTATGACGCTGATAAGAATCTGGATGCCCGATAAAAACGTTCGGGCATGACGTTCACAAAGAACTCCATTCGAGAAGATTAGTGGAAATTCGTGGATCAATCAGGAATTGATGATATGGACAAAGTCTTGATCTTTGGCTACGGCAATTTCGATCGACAGGATGACGGTGTGGCATGGCACGTGCTGGCGGCGGTGGCGAGGCGGCTGGGCCGCGAGGTGCCCGCCTCGCCCGATGAGGAATTTCCGCTGACGGGCGACTCGCCGGACTTCATGTTTGAACTGCAACTGACGCCAGAGTTTGCCGAGACAGTGGCGCAGTATGATCGCGTGTGCTTCGTCGATGCGCACACGGGCGCGGTGCCGAATGACGTGAATGTGGATGAATTGACCAGCGAGTTTCAATCGTCACCGTTCACCCATCACATGACCGCCTCGACGCTGCTGTCATTCGCGGCGACGTTGTACGACGCGCGGCCAAAGGCCATCCTCGTGTCGGTGCGCGGCTACGAGTTTGGCTTCGAGCGGGCGCTGTCCGAACGCACTGCGTCATTGGCCGAGGAAGCGGCGGATAGGATTGTGGCGTGGATCAAGCACGCCTGACGCACACGACGCAGCTGCATACCGGTGCAAAATCTCATGACCCAGGAGGTCAACTATGAAGTCTCTGGTTGTTGCAATGAGTTTGGTCACGTTGGCAATCATGGCTGTATGGGGCGCTCCATCGGCAACGGCGGTTCCATCGGCCGCGGCGGCTCCCTCGGCCGCGGCGGCCCCCACCGCCACGATCACGGTGCTCAATCCGCTGCCGACGCAACTGGCCGTCGGCGAATCTTACACGATCGATATCCAGGTCACGAGCGACGAGCCGTTTATCTGGGCGATGGCCATGCCGACCAGTTACTATCCGGGTCGCGGCATCTTTTTTCATGGCAATGACCAGGTGAGCCGTGCGACATCGGCGGTACTGCACCTGACTGTCACAGGCAAGAATTCGACGGCGAATCTGCGGCCTGTCACAGACTGGCCCACTACGGAGGATTGGCCGGCGGGTGTGGCCCCCGCTGCGGTAGTCGTCGGCCTGCGCTATTCAAACGGCCAGGTTATCAGCCAGCAGTTCAGCTTTGCCGTGACCGTGCCGTAACACCGTCGGACATCATGGTGATGCGTGAACGACTTTGGCCGTTCACGCATCACCTGACGGCGGCGACGCTGTACGATGCGCGGCCCCCCCCCGCCATCCTGGTGTCGTGCGCGGCTACGAGTTTGGTTTCGCGCGGGCGCTGTCTGAACGCACTGCGTCATTGGCCGAGAAGGCGGCGGATAGGATTACGGCGTGGGTTTTGGGACACGGATTGCACGGATGACGCGGATTTTCCGGTCTCGATGTGACGATTGGCACTGTCTCTGATGGAGAGATATTGTTATGATGAACAGTGCGTTTATGCACCGCGCTTTTCGCGAAGGACAAGCGGTAGTTGCTCACCGGCGGCGGTCTTTGCTCGCTGCTTGAGAGGCCGATTGATGCGCGGCTCATAGTTGGTGATTAGCACTTCGCGATTGACAACCCGTTCTTTGCTGTCTTTCCTGGTTTTCATCCCGGACGCTGACTCGACGCGGGTAATAAGGTAATCTGCAAACAACTCGTGGACTTCCGGAGTGTCATAGGAGGACACCATCCATCTGCATTTGGCCTGTTTTAAGCGATCAGCCAGGGCGTGATGTTCGTCCCAGTCGCGCATGTTGTGAAAGTAGTTGACGCCGTTACCTGGATAGGGCGGATCAAGATACATCACCGTGTTATCTCGATCATATTTGTCGATGCAATTGCGCCAATCCAGATTTTCAATGATGACGGTACTCAGTCGCTTGTGAATCGGCTCGATGCGCTGACGCAAAGTCTCCAATGCCCCAATCAGTCGATTGCCATGTCCACCGTCAGTGATGCTGGTCTGGAAACGAGGATAGTTTAGTTCGCCACCCCAGCCGGCCATGATCAGATAGTAGAATCGATGGGCGCGTTGAAGGTCATTTAACTCCAATGGATTGAGCGTCGCCAACCGTTTGAATTCGGCGCGTGACACTAATTCTAGATCAAAGGACTGAACAAATTCTTCCGGTTGATATTTGACCACCCGGAAGAAAGTGATGAGTTCTTGATCGATGTCGTTGAGAATTTCAACGTCACTAAGCGGCTTGCCAAAAAGAACCCAGGCCGCGCCGCCGAAGACTTCGACGTAGCAGGTGTGCGGCGGCAATAAGTCGATAATGGATTGGCGCAGGCGCGATTTGCCGCCGGCCCATTTGATGGGACTGTTGAGCATTCGATATTCAGCGCTGTTTGTAGGCATATCTTCTCACCTGTGGCGTGGATGCTATCATATCCGGCAACGGGCGTCAAAGGGTGT
>JACRBO010000111.1 GCA_016219235.1 Chloroflexota bacterium | reverse complement strand
GCTTCGGCATCGGCGTGCCGCGGCAGAAGGTCATGTTGTGGATCGGGCTGGTGTTGACCATCGTGTTCAGCGTGCTCAGCGCTTTAGCGGTATTTTCGAAGACGCATTAGGGGCAATACGGTTTAGATAAGCCAGCAGAGGCGGCTCCCACGCCGCCGGGTACGCGGGCATGGGAGCCCGCTCCGCTATTCTCAGATCAGTATTGGCATTAGGGGGCGACATGAATAAACCTGTTCGCGAACGCGCCAGCAGTTGGTCGTGGATTTTGCAAGCGTTCACCGGCGCTTTGCTGTTGGTCTTGCTGGGCTTGCATATGTTCGTGCAGCACTTCGTCGTCGAAGGCGGTTTGCGCAACTATCAGCAGGTTGTGGAGTATCTGTCCAATCCGTTTGTGTTCTTGCTGGAGACTGCATTCCTCATTGTCGTGACGTGGCACGCACTGCTGGGCGTGCGCGCGATTTTGCTCGACCTGGGCCTGAAGCCCGCCACCGAGCGCAAACTCGCAACGGCGCTGACGATCATCGGCGTGGTAGCCATCGCCTACGGCATCTGGCTCAGTGCCACGATCGTATCACAGGGGCGCGCATGACCGAGCCGATCGATTGGGAGGCGATCTGGGTGCCCTACGACGAAGAGACCTATCGGTTTGTGGTGGAGCGGATTTATCCGTTTGATGTGGTGGTTGATATTGGGGCGGGGGATTTGCGGTTATCGAGCCGTGTGGCGAACATCGCCAGTTGGGTGTACGCGATTGAACGCAACCCCGAGGTGCTGGCGCGGGCCGATCGCTATGGCCAGCCGGAAAATCTCGTGGCGGTCTGCACGGATGCGCACCAATGGCCAATGCCCAATGATGTCACCGTCGGCGTGTTGTTGATGCGCCATTGCACGCCCGAACATTTTGCCGACTATGTGGCGCGCTTGAAAGCGATGGGTTGTCGGCGGTTGATCACCAATGCCCGCTGGAAAATGGGCGTGGAAGAGATCGATCTCCGATCGGCTGTGCCGTACAACCCGGCGCTAGTGGGCTGGTATGCCTGTCAGTGCGGTTCGGTCGGGTTTACCCCCGGTGATCCGCAGCAAGTGACCGATCAGGTTCTCAATACCGTAGTCGAAGTAGTAAACTGCCCGCATTGTGTGCCCGTCGAAAGTGTGCGGGAATAACGCGCCCAATGCGCTGGCTGACATCGATTCGTTACTCATTACTCGTCACTCGTCACGATAACTATGGTCAATCTCGTCCTTGTCTCACATAGCCCGTCGCTGGTCTCCGGTGTCGCCGAACTGGCTCGCGCCATGACGCAGCAGTCGCGCGTGGTCATTGCCACCGCCGCCGGTACCGGCGATCCGCTGCACCCGTTGGGCACCAACGCCGAGAAAATCCATCGGGCGATTGAGGCCGCTTACAGTGAAGATGGCGTGTTGGTGTTGATGGATCTGGGCAGCGCCATCATGAGCGCCGAAATGGCGCTGGAGTTCATGCCGCAAGATCAGCGCCACAATGTACTGCTGTGCGCTGCGCCGATGATCGAAGGCTCGATCGCGGCCGCCGTGCAAGCCAGTCTGGGCGGCACGTTGCACCAAGTGGCGGCTGAAGCCATGGGGGCGTTAGCCGCCAAGGCCGAAGGCTTAAGCCACATTCAACAGGCGAGTGCCGCTTCAACTACGGCCGTTGATTTGACCGGGGCGCAAGCAATGCAGATCAAAATCGAAAACCGATTGGGTTTGCATGCGCGGCCGGCCGCCCTGTTCGTGCAGACGGCGGCGCGCTTCAAGTCCGAGATTCAAATCGCCCGCGCGACGAACGAATCCAAACGCGTGAATGCCAAGAGCATCAACGCGGTCGGCTCGTTTGGCGTGCGGCAAAATGAAGTCATTAAGGTCTTTGCCGCCGGTTCAGACGCGCTAGAGGCGCTGGCGGCCCTGCAAAAATTGGCTGCCGAAAAATTCGGTGAAGACGACACGGTGGCACAGCCGACCGCAGTACCCACTCCACAAAAAACGGGCTCGCCAGTCGATGGCTCCTTTGCCGGTGTGCCCGCTTCGCCCGGCTATGCCATCGGGCCGGCCACGCCGCTGCACTTCGTCGAACCGAAGGTGGAACGCCGGGTGGTTGACGATACGGCCGCCGAATGGGCGCGCCTGCAAGCAGCGTTGGATGTCGTGCGTGCCTCCACGCGCCAGTTGCGCGATCAGGTGGCCCAGGCCGCCAATCGCTATGACGCGGCCATTTTCGACGCGCACCTGATGTTCCTCAACGATCCCGATCTGATGGAACAAACCCGACAGGCGATTCTGGGCGGACATGTCAACGCCGAGTGGGCGTGGCAGACCGTGATTACGGTGTCTGCGGCCGCGTTTGAAGCCATCGACGATGAATACATGCGTCAGCGCGCTGCGGATGTGCGCGATATTGGGCGGCAAGTGCTAGCCCAACTGACCGGACAGCAACTGGCGGCGGTAATGGACAAACCGGGCATTTTGGTCGCGGTTGATCTCGCGCCATCCGATACGGCCCGGCTCGATCGGTCATTGGTGCTGGGCATTTGCACCGAGCGCGGCGGGCCGACTTCGCACAGTGCCATCCTGGCGCGCACCCTGGGCATTCCGGCTGTCGTCGGCTTGGGCCCAATCATCATGCAAGTGACCGAGGGCACGCCGCTGGTCATCGATGGGCAAACCGGACAGGTGTGGACTAATCCGGCCAAGAAACTGGTCAATGAGTATACAGCCCGCTTGACCGAGTGGCGCGAGGCGCGTGATCAGGCGCGGGCCGCGAGCGCTGCGCCTGCGATCACGCAGGACGGTGTAGCGATCGAAGTCGTGGCGAACATCGGTAATCCCGATGACGCTCGCGCCGCGATCACGAACGGCGCGGAAGGCGTGGGTTTGCTGCGTACGGAATTCCTGTTCCTCGATCGGCGGGACGCGCCCACCGAACAAGAGCAGTTTGACGCCTATCAAGCGATCGGCGAAGTGATGGGGAAGCGGCCCGTCATCGTCCGGACGCTGGATGTAGGTGGCGACAAGCCGCTGGCTTACCTCGATCTGGGTCACGAAGACAATCCGTTTTTGGGCCAGCGCGCCATCCGATTGTGCCTCAACCGCCCCGATATTTTCAAGACGCAATTGCGCGCGATCTTGCGCGCGTCGGCCGGCCATAACTTCAAGATCATGTTCCCCATGATCGCTGATGTGAGTGAAGTGCGCCGCGCCAAAGCGCTGTTAGCTGAAGCCCGGTCGGAACTGCGGGCCGAAGGGGCGCCGCTGGCCGATCGGGTGGATGTGGGCGTCCTACCGGAGGTAGGCGTCCTACCGGAGGTAGGCATCATGGTGGAGATTCCTTCAGCCGCCATTATGGCGCACGCTTTCGCCGCCGACATCGACTTTTTCAGCATCGGCACGAATGATCTCACGCAGTACACGCTGGCGGCGGAGCGCGGCAATGCGGCGGTGGCGCATCTGCAAGACGCGCTGCATCCGGCGGTGCTGATCCAGATTCGGCAGACGGTGCAGGCCGCCGAGGCGGCCGGTAAATGGGTGGGCGTGTGCGGCGAACTGGCCGGCGACCCGCTGGCAATCCCGATCTTGCTGGGGTTGGGCGTGAAGGAGTTGAGCATGGCGTCCGGCTCGATTCCCAAAGCCAAGCAGATCATCCGCGCGCTGAGCCTGGTGGAAGCCAAAGCGCTGGCGGCGCAAGCGTTGAACTTGGACAACGCCGAGGCAGTGCGTGACTTGGTGCGAAAGCGCCAATAACTGGTTGAGTACCTGAAACTTTTGGCAAGCCTCTGTCGTTATAATGACAGAGGCTTGTTGCTTAGCCGTTAACGCGCCTCGAAGGATTCGAGGCCGGAGGATTTGCCATGGGTCGTAGTCTATGCTGGCTGGCAATTGCGGCAGTGAGTGTGTTGAGCTGCCAACCTGCAGATCAGGCCGGGTCTGCGCCACCCGCGCCAGCCCCGGTCTCGACGGAGTTGGCTCCGACGTTGCCGAGCGCATCGTCCGTTGCGCCAACTGTTGCGTCGACGCCTGCGCCAGATCCGACAGTGGCCGTGAAGTCTGGAATCACGTTCACCGCCACGCTGGGACCGACGTGCCCAGGGCCGCAGCGAGAAGGGGAGGTTTGTACTGCGCCGTACGAAGGAGAGTTCATCGTGACACGCTCCGACGGCGGCGAAGCGGCGCGCTTCACCACCGGTGTCGATGGCCGCGCTGTCGTTGATTTGCTGCCGGGTAGCTATACCGTATCGACCAGGCCTGGAGCGAGGCAGTCGCTGCGTCGCGGCGGCTCCGTTGAAGTGAAAGTGCTGGCGGGCCAGTACACCACGGTGCTGCTGGAGCTGGATACCGGCATGCGCTAACCTGGCAAACCGCGCCGGATTTGCGCCTGTTGCGGATGATCGTATAATCTTAGTGTAACAGCTAGCCGATCGAGGGGACGGTTGCCCGGTGCTTAGCCGGGCAGAATTGAGTGGTCTCGGAAAGTCGGTGATGTGAGCCGATAGCGGGGGTCTGGCGACGATCGAGTGCGTCGAACCAGTCGCAGCCAAGTGACGAACCGCTGCGCCGCTGGTCGGCAAGGTATCCACTGACTTCGTGCGCGAGCGC
>JACRBO010000105.1 GCA_016219235.1 Chloroflexota bacterium | reverse complement strand
CTATAACCAGCTTCCCGTGGCAACTCCGAATTATCCATACGCGCTTCTCCTTGGCCTCAATCTAATATCCGCCGAGGGTGTTATCGACCGACGCGCCGTTGAGCACCGCGCCCACGATGCGGATGTTGAGTTTTTCCAGCTGCTCTTTGGCGCGCCGGGCGTGCTCGCGCCGCGTCTGGCCCGCATCGACCACCAGCACCATGCCATCGACGCGTGTGCCCAGCACCATCGCGTCGGTCACGGCGATGACGGGTGGCGCGTCAAACAACACGATATCGGCGCGCTGCTTCAAAGCGGCGATCACGTCCAGCATGCGCTGAGAGCCAAGCACTTCGGCGGGATTGGGCGGCAGCGGCCCGCTGGTCAGCACCTGCAAATTGGGCACCTGCACGTCTTTCAGCGCCGGCTCGATCGGGCCTTTGGCGTCGATGAAGAGCGACGTTAAGCCGGTGTCGTTGTTTAGATCAAAGATCGTGTGCAGGGTAGGGCGGCGCAGATCGGTATCGACCAGGATCGTGCGCTTGTCGCCCTGCGCCATCGCCACGGCCAGATTCGCCAGCGTCAGCGACTTGCCTTCGAGGGGTGCAACAGTCGTGACGAGCAGCGCGTGAATCGAGCGATCCAGCCCCGAAAAGTAGATGTTGGTCCGCAGCGTGCGAAACGCCTCGGCGGCGGGTGAACGCGGATCGGTGAGTGTAATAAGGGATTGTTGAGGCATTGAATGACCTTAAAGTAATGCGTAATTCGTACTTCGTAATGAGTTCGATCTGACGGATATTACGCAGTACGCTGTTACGTAGTAGATCTGGCGCGTTTGGCCCGAGCAGACTCCGCGCCTGCCGCCGGAATCGCGCCGATGACGGTCAGACCGACGGCGCGCTCCACATCGTCGGGTGCGCGCAGGATGTTGGACTCGATTGATTCAAGGAAGAAGACGATGAGCATGCCCAGCATCAGGCCGATGACGCCGCCCGCGACGGTGTTCAGCGTGGTCTGCGGCCGGAACTTGCCGTAGGCCGGGTCTTGCACAATAAAGGCATCGACGCGATCTTCCTTGCGCTGCTTGGTGTTTTCCTGCTGACGCCACTCAACGAACGAGGTGGCCCAGGCCGTGGCGATGCGATTGGCCTGTTCACCGTCGGTGTCGTTGACGTCGATCTGGATCAAATAATCTTCGTCTTTCGAGGCGATCGTGACGTTGGTTTTCAACGTCTTCGGCAGCATGTCCAGCCCCAACCGATTGATGACCTGTGCCGCGAAATTCTCGCTATTGATGTAGGCCACAAAGCCGCGCAGAATCTGCTTGGTCGCCAGCAGTGTGCCGTTGTCGATACGGGCCGGCTGCACGTAGACTTGAATGGTGCTTTTATAGATCACGGTCTGGAGTTGGCTGAAGCCAAACGCCGCAACGGCGGTCAACGCCGCCAGCAGCAAAATGATCCAGCCGCGTTTGCGCAGAATGCGCACGTAATCTCTTAGTTCCATAGTATTCCCTTCCGTTCGCCATTCTACCCGATCAATTAACAATGCACAATGAACAATGATCAATTTAGATTGGTGATTGGTAATCGGTAACCGGTTGACCAGTTACCAGTTACCAGTTGACCGATTACCTCTCGACGGAATTTCGCCGACGATGTTGAAACCAAGCGCTTCAAGTTCACTGCGTTCGCGGACGCGCGGATCGAAGTAGTGGACGATGAAGGCCAGGGCGACGCCAAATGCTAAACCTAAAGCGATGCGAATAGGAATGTCCAACCGATTGCGCAGCGACGGCGGCGCAGCCCCGATCGAGACACTGTCGAGCGCGGTGACGGTGGCGCCATCGCCGTTCTGCGGAAAAACCCGGCCATTGCGCGTTTGCAAAACCTTGATCGCCGAGGTGCCGATCGCCGTGAGTTTGGCCGTATCGCCGCCGTTGAGATAGAGCACGACGATGCTGCGCAGATGATCGGACGTGATCGAACCGGCGACTTCGGCGGCGGTGATACTTGCGCCTGCATCATCGGCCACGGCCTGGGCAAAATCACCGGTCTTGGCCCAATCGCTGAGGCCGCCCGCGATGTACTCCGAGGCCAGCCACGCCGGATACTTGCGATCGTACAATGAAGCCAGGTTCGCCTCTGGCGGGTAGCCTACGGCGAAACGCAGTGTCGTGGCGTAAGCGGTGGCAGGCGCTTGATACGTCAACACCGTAATCAGGCCAACCAAAATCGGCGGCGCGATCACCAGCCACCAGCGGCGCAACAGAATTTTCAGGATGAGGCGTAGTTCCATGTAGAACCCCAAATGCACAATTCACAATGCTCAATGTTCAATACCCGGCATGCGGGGCTGAGCACGACAGCCAGTGCACTATGCATTGTGAATTATGCATTGTGCACTGAGTAGCTAACACTTTGCAATCTGCTCATGAAATTGGCATAATCGGTGGTCACCTCACCAAACCGAAAGGCCAATATCATGAGCATCAGTGACGAATTATTCACTCGTGTGTTTACGAAGTTGCGCGCCGTTCAT
>JACRBO010000031.1 GCA_016219235.1 Chloroflexota bacterium | reverse complement strand
GCATCCAGCGTCAGGCTGGCCGCTTTGGCCGTGTTGCCGGCGTTGATCGCGCCCGTCAGCGACGAACCGTTTTGCAGTGTCAGCGCGATCGAACTGATGCTGTCCGCAATAACATCGCCGGTCAAGGTTTGCCCGTCGGCCGTGAGATTGGCCGTGCCGCCATTCGCGCCACTGGTTCCCCATCGATCGTTCCCTGCCGCCCGCACGAGTGTGCCCGAGGCCGCCGTAACGTTGACGCCGTTCAATGTGATGTAGGCGGTCGAGTTGGTCACGTAGAACAACGGGCCAGTGGCCGAGCCGTAAGCCAGCGAGCCGCCCGACATGGTGAAGACACCGTCGCTGCCTTCGGCGTCGCCCGAAAAACTCTGATAGATCATCACGCCCCACTTGTCGGCGAAACTCGCCGACAGGTCGCTGTCTATGAGAATGATCGAGTTCGCGCCTTCGATCACCGCCGCTTCTGCGCCGGTCGCGGTGAGTGTCGCATTCGATACGGTGATGACGCCGGTCGAATAGATCGCGGGCGAGTCGGCCCCGGACGTGGTGACCGTGCCGCCGTTGGCCGTGATCGTGCCGCTGCCCCGATCGGTGGCGATGGCCCCGGAGTGCACATCGGTCGTTAGCATGTCCACATTGTTCAGGATCAACGTGCCGGCATTGGTCGCCATCACGGCGTGCGCGCCATCGCCATAGGCGTTGATGGTGACGTTGGACAAAGTGACTTCCGAACCCGCGCCGGTGGCAAACGCACCGTTCGCGCCCGCGCCGGTGGCGATGATGGTCCCGCCCGTGATGTTGATGGCGCTGCCCGAGGTCGCCAGTACGCCCGCATTCAGGCCGTAGAAACTGCTGTAATCACCTGAAGACGTGTCGCCGGTCTTGGTCACCGTCGGGTTGATCAGATTCAGTGTGCCGCCGTTGATGACATACACCGCGGACTCGTCGGTGTTGGCTGCGGCGTAGGTCTGGTCCGTTTCGGTGGCTGAGCCTCCATCGAGAGTATATGCGCCCGTCGCCGTAGACAATGCGTCAGCCGCGCTGGTCGCGCCGCCCGGCCCGCCGCCGCTGGGTGGTGCGCCGGGCGGATTACCGGCGGGCGGCACGCCTACAACGCTGGTTGACGCGGCGTTGTCGGTCGTGCTTGAGGTTGCGGCTGATTCGGTCGCAACGGGTGAGATCGTGTTTTGCGTACTGGCTGTCCGGGCTGTTGACGCGCTCGAAACCGTGGCGGTCGCGGGCGTCGTCGCTGTGGGCGCGCATGCGCCAAGTAACAGGGCGGACATGACGGCCAATGATGAGATTGCTTTAGCGAACTTGTTCATGATGTTTTCTCCTGATAGCTTTCAGCCGGCTGTCGTGCTGAAAGACGCTTGAATTGTGTTCAGTATCGCCCAGGCGTGTGCAGGTCTTATCGAGACGACATGAATACCAGATAAATCGAATGACGCGCCGCGCGTCACGCGATAACAAAAACCGATCTCTCGTGAAGAGAGATCGGTTTTCATTTCAGCCAGCGCAGCTGGCTACCGGCCCGCTTGTCTCAGACTTATTTTACCTGGCAATCACCAGGTCCTCCGCCAACGCTTTCACGCGCTCACGCGGCAGCGTACTGCTGATCATGAACGCAGTCCCATCCGGCGCTTTGACGGCGGCGTTTTGATAGTGCTTGCCTTCCGGCGTAACCGTATCCAACATGAACTGCACCACCAGGCCCGTCGTGGTCGTATAGACTTCCTGGGTATCTTCAGGCAGAAGTTGCGGCGCGCCTCCCGCCTGAATCACGAAGTAATCGCCCGCTTCGGTGCGATAGGACGCGATGTAGATGTACGATGTCTCGTTGGTCTGTTTGGGCGGTGCCTCGAGTTCCAGACTGAAGCCGGCCGGGATCGTCTTCAGCAGATAGCCCGTCCTGGTACGCGCGGCCAAATCCTGCGCCGTGATCTTCTCCGGCAGCAGATCGCCCTGGGTGCGGTCCGTGTCATCCACGATGCTGACGCCTTGCAAGTCGCTCAGATTCCATGCCACCGGGCTATTGGCCGGCAGGGTCTCGTTCACCAGATAGTGTACGTCCGCGACGACGATTTCTTTGTCGGCCAGTTGGAAGGTGGCCTGTTCTTCCAACAGCCGATAGGTGTTCGCATCGAAAAACATCCGCTTAGTCTGCAAGCTGTTCGGATCCTTCAGAAATTTGCCCGGCTGCTGTGTGCTCAGCACGTAGACCGATCGGCCGTCGGACCACGTCTGTTTCCCTTCGACCGTTACTCGCGGATCGCTCCGTAGCTCGGCAAATAGTTGCTCAAAATCGACCGCACCTACCGCGACTCCACCACCCATCACGACCTGGGGTTGCGGACTGCGATAGATGGTGAGCGGCTCAGTCGCCGTGCTGTCCAACGGGCCTTTGGTGGAATAGGTATTACTCCCATCGTAGGCGAAGACGTCCAGCACTTTGCCGGTGTCGGCATCGGTCGTGACATTGCGGAGGTTCCCGGTCGGGACGTCGAGATAGCTATCAACAATCGTCTTAGTCCCGGCTGTGTTGCCATCCAATGCCTGGAAATTGTCGTAAGACTCGATCCGGATGTGATTGATGCCCCGGGAGGCTTTCACTGCCGATTGGGCGGCAGAAGCCCGATCGATGATCTGTTGGGCCGAGACCGGTGCAACGTTCTGCGTCATAAAAACGGCCACCAGGGCCACGACGACGATCACTGTCGCAAGGGCCGACAGTACAACACTTCTGGTTCGCATGGTTTTATCTCCTGAGTAATGAGTGGGCGTGGAGCCCCCGCTCGGCGCCAGGCGAGATAACCACTGTGAGAGCCTACCAGGCGAAGGTTGCGCGTCCTTCGCCATTGACACGTGTGCCACTGGCATTTGTGCCACCCTCGTTTGCAAGCGGCTCCAGGCTTGCGGCGAGGGTTCAACTTCGGCGGTCAGGCGCTGCAGCGTCTGGCCCGTCAACCGGCCCAGTTCGGCGCGACAGACCTCGCACCCGGCCAGATGGTGTTGCATCGACGATCGATCGGGGGCGGTGAGCTCACCGTTCAGAAAAAGGACCAACGCGGTCTGCACTTGTTCGCACTTCATACGTCACACTCCAACGCGAGTGGTGAATCCTTAGAATACCCGGCTTCCGGCCCGGACAACTTGAGCGACAAAGTCTTCAAGGCCAGATCAAGCCGTGATTTAACCGTCCCCACCGGAATAGCGAGAACCTGAGCGACTTCAGCGTAGGGCAGGTCCCAGTAGTAACGCAAGATGATCACGATCCGTTGCTTTTCGCTCAATTGCAAGATGGCGCGACGAACTTCGTGCTGTTCCGTCGATT
>JACRBO010000104.1 GCA_016219235.1 Chloroflexota bacterium | reverse complement strand
CGCGCGCAGCTTCACCACGTTCCGCCGCGTGACCTTGCCGCTGGTCGTGCCCGCCTTCTTCGCGGGCCTGGGCGTGGTGTTTATTCGCTCGATGACCGCCATCAGCGCCACGATCTTTCTGGTGTCGATCAATTGGACGCTGATTACCGTGCGTATCCTAGAGAACATGACGGAACTGTCGCTGGGGCCTGCTGCGGCATTCTCGGTGTTCGTCATCGTCATCGTGCTGATCGTGACAACGGCGATCAATCGCATTCTGGAACGGCTGCGCGCCGCGTCGGGCGAGTTGTCGGTTTCCGGTCTGGCGGCGGGGTAGGGACAGTGGATACGGTCGGCATCAAGCTGGTTTCGGTCAGCGCTCGGTTCCATCACCGCGTCAAGGGCGAGGTATACGCCGCGCGCGATGTGAGCCTGGATGTCCAGCCGGGCGAGTTGTTGACGCTGTTGGGCCCCTCGGGCTGCGGCAAGACCACCACGCTGCGCATGATCGCGGGTTTCCAAAAACCGAGCGACGGCACGATCTATATCGGTGAACGCGACGTAACACAGGTCATGGCCAATGAGCGGGATATCGGCTTCGTATTTCAGAATTACGCGCTGTTCCCGCATCTAAACGTCTATGAGAACGTAGCCTATGGTCTGCGCGTCCGCCGAAAAAGCGAGGATGAGCTTGGCAAGGCGGTCGGCGATGTGCTGGCGCTGGTTGGCCTGAAAGGTTACGAGCGGCAAATGCCGCACCAGCTTTCGGGCGGCGAGCAGCAGCGCGTGGCCTTGGCCCGCGCCATCGTCATCAAGCCGCGCGTGCTATTGTTCGATGAGCCGCTGTCCAACCTTGATGCAAAACTGCGCGTGCAGATGCGCGGTGAAATCCAGCGTCTGCAAAAAACCCTGGGTATCACTACGGTCTATGTCACGCACGACCAGGAAGAAGCGATGGCGATTTCCGACCGCATCGCCGTTATGGACAAGGGGCGTATCGTGCAGTTCGGCACCGCCGATCAGCTCTACCGCCGGCCCGCCACGGTGTTCGTCGCAGGCTTCATCGGCCGCGCCAACCTGATCGAGGTTATGGTGCGCGAGGTGGCCGCAGGGCGCGTGGCGGTCGAGATTGCGGGAGTGGCACAAATGCTGGAAGGGACCTGGGACGGGTTGCGCGCTGGGGTCAAAACGCTCGCCGTTCTACGGCCGGAGGCGGTTGGGTTGGGCACGCCGGGCGCAGCGGGGACTATCCCGGGTATCGTGCGCTCCCGCGTCTATTTGGGTGAAAAAGCCGAGTATGTGGTCGAAGCGGGCGGTCAGTCACTGCTGATCGTACGCTTTGAAGGCGAAAACGAGCGCTTTGTGCCCGGTGCATCGGTGAGTGTGCGCCTGCCCGCGCGCGACGTGCAATTGCTGACAGGAGGCGACGCATGAGGCGATATGGCAGCGCTGCTGCATGTCTTGTCGTGGCGGTGACGTGGGTATCGGTCGCGGTTGCGCAAACGAAGGTTCACGGCGCGGACTCGCTGTTCAACGCGCCGACGGTCAAGCTTGCCTGGGGGGTACTGAAGGGAAAAGCGGAGACTGATACACAGGTCGTGATCCGCGTCGTCAATGTGGCGGGCGAGTATCGCTTCCTGCGAGTTGACGGGGTCGATCCGTTCACCAAGGCGCATGCCGTATTCGCAGAAGCGCAACCCTTGGATAAGACGGCGGATATTTCGATCGCCCGCTCCAAATTCGCGGATCACCCCAGCACGGAGCTACATTTTTTCCGTGACGAGACTGCGATCCGGGCAAAAAACGCGACACTGGTGGTCTATTATCTGGGCGTTCCCGATACGACGCCTGAATTCGCAGCCGCAGACGCGATGAACGCCTATCTCAATAAAATGCTTGGTATAGGGCGGTAGTGACCTGCTCCCCGATATGCCCTCGTTCATAAGTAGAGTCCGTTCCGGTTATGCCCCTCGGTGGGGCGGGTTGGGGGTGACGTTGATCCAAACTAGGCGGTGCCGGGCCAAACCGACAATGACCATGCCGTACAGCAGGTCAGAGTCGATGGTCGGAATCGCGAACGGATCGATCGCGGCCGGATCGGG
>JACRBO010000095.1 GCA_016219235.1 Chloroflexota bacterium | reverse complement strand
TGGCGCAAGTTGCGCCGCTGGCTCACGTGTCAAACTTCACGGCTGCCGTTCCTAACCTTACGGCTCAGCCCCTTCCGCCTCGCTCCGGCTTGGCGAAAGTGAAAGTGTTAGCTACTCAGAGCAGACACCTTTGATTCCCCAGGGAGAAGAATGAAACGCAGAGTCTATCGTGCCAGCGCCATGTTGGCCCTGATCGCCGCCGCAGCGGCCATTGCGATTATTCTGTCGGAGAATGGCCTGCGTTCGGCCATCACGCTCGAAGCGGCCAGCTGGCCGGACACCGTCCGATCGATGGCGGCGGCCATCGGCGGCTATTTGCTAGGCTCGATCCCGTTTGGCTTTATCATCATCGGCGCGCTGCGCGAACGCGATATCACCGAAGAGGGCAGCGGGCGCACCGGCGGCACGAATGCGTTGCGCGCGGGTGGCTTCGGCGCAGCGACGTTGACGGTCGTTGGTGATCTACTCAAAGGCATCGCCGGTGTGACGTTTGCCCGCATCATGTTTGAAGGGAATTTGTGGGCTGAGGTGTTTGCGGGTTGGGGCGTTGTGTTGGGCCATAATGCCTCAATCTATCTGGCGTTTCGCGGGGGCGCGGGCACCGCCCCCAACATGGGCGTGGCCGCCGGGTTCTGGTTCCCTTCGTTGATCTTCACGCTGCCGTTCTTCCCCATCGGCATGTTTGTTATTCGCATTGCCTCGCTGACGTCGCTGGTGGCAGGATTGGCGATCGTGGTGATTTTTGCGGCGCGCGCTCTGGTGGGGCACGGGCCATGGGAGTACGTGGCCTATGGACTGGGTGCACTGCTGTTGGTTGCGTATGCGCTGCGACCGAACATTGAGCGACTGTTGAAAGGCACGGAATCTCTGGTCGATCTGCGCGCCCAGGAAAAGGCCAATCGAAAGGCGGGTATCCGATGAGCGACACCAAAACCCGAGTGCTCGATCTGCTCGATCGCGCGTATGCCGATTTGCAGGTCTTTATCACGACGTTGTCCGAAGCCGATCGGGCCGCAGTAGGCACGCGCGAGCGCTGGGCGATCAAGGACGCGATTTCGCACAGCACGATGTGGCAGCGGCGGTCGATCGAACGCATCACGGCCATCGTGCATGGCGAGGAGCCGCAGAACGCCGATAATTATCTGGCGCTCAACGATGAGCACTTTGAGGCGTACCGTGATCGATCGTGGGCGGCAACGGCCGCTGAGGCCGAGAAAACCTATCGGGCGTTGGCGGCTTTGACGCAGTCGTTGTCGGAAGAAGATTTGACCGATCCACACCGCTTTGCCCAGGCGCACGGTCGTGCGCTCATTCGCTCGATCGCGGGGAACGGCTTCACGCATCCCGAGACTCACCTGGCGTATCTCTACGCCGGGCGGGGTGAGATTGAGCGCGCGAATCAATTGCAGGCAGAAGTGACGGCGTTATTGGAAGCCATTCCAGAGGAACGCGCTACCGCGCGGTATAATCTGGCGTGCTTTTACGCGGTCTCCGGCCAGCAGGCGCGGGCGCTGACCGAGTTGACCACCGCATTGAAGTCGTACCCCGAACTCATCGACTGGTCGAAGCAAGATTCTGATCTTGATTCGCTGCGCGATGACCCGGCCTATCAGGCACTCTATCAGTCGGCGTAACTGCCGCTGAACACTTCTCAATCGGAGGATGCAGCATGGCTAACGTGAATACCGGCAAGAAACGTATCGCGATTCTGACGGGTGGCGGCGATGTGCCGGGCCTGAATCCGGCTATCCGCGCGGTAACGATTCGCGCGCTGCGCGAGGGCTATGAAGTCATCGGCCTGCGACGCGGCTGGGCCGGCATCATCGACATCGTGCGGGAGAAGGACTACGACAATAGCAACAACTTTCAGTCGCTGACAGAGGAACTCGTCAATCGCGCCGGGCGCACCGGTGGCACGTTCCTGCACACCTCGCGCACCAAGCCCAGCGCTGTGAAGGCCGATGCGGTGCCGCTGCACCTGAAAGATCAGTACAAGGAGAAGTCCAACGATCTGACGCCGGAAGTCCTGAAGAATCTCGATTGGTTGGGCGTGGACTATCTCATCCCGATCGGCGGCGACGACACGCTGAGTTACGGCGTGCGCATGTATAAAGAAGGCGTCAAGGTCATCGCTATCCCCAAGACGATGGATAACGATGTGCCCGGCACCGACTACTGCATCGGTTTCAGCACGTGCGTCACGCGCACGATCGAGATGGCAAACCGGCTGCGCACCTCGGCGGGGTCGCACGAGCGCTTGCTGGTGGCAGAGGTTTTTGGGCGCTATGCGGGCTTCACGGCCATGCTGCCCACGATGGCGGGCGCGGCCAACCGCTGCGTGATCCCCGAGCACAAGTTCAACATCGATCGCCTGGCCGAACTGCTGATGTACGATCGCGCTCACAATCCCAGCAAGTACGCCATTTGTCTGGTGTCGGAAGGCGCGATGTTCGAGGGGGGGGAGATGGTCTTCAAGAGCGCCTCGACTGACGCCTTCGGTCATGCCAAGCTGGGCGGCATCGGCGATTTGGTGTCGGATGAAATTCAAAAGCGCACGGCGCAGTACAACAAGGGCAAGGAAGTCAACATCATCAATCAGAAGTTGGGCTACCTGGTGCGCGGCGGCGACCCGGACGCGATCGATTCGATCGTGCCGATGGCGTATGGCAATCTGGCGCTGGACTTGCTGCTGAACGGCATTCACGGGCGGCTGGTAGTGCTGAAGAACGGTCGATATGACAACATTCCGCTCGATATTGTCACCAGCACCAAGAAAGTCGTCAACGTCGATCGCTTCTACAACACCGATCGATACCGTCCGCACTACAAGAGCTTTGAGATGACGCCGTTGTTTATCATGACGAGCGAAGGCTAACAAGCATCAGACCTGTCAGGTTCCTAAAACCTGACAGGTCTTTTTTCGGAGACGATCATGGCTGACGCGCGTTTGCCCCTGCACAGCGAAATGCCTGAACACTACACCTGGAATGCGCCCAGTGTTTTTGAATCTACCACGGCCTGGGCCGCAGAATTGAAAGCGGTCGGCGACCAATTGAGCGAAGCCGTACGATTTCAAGGTCGCTTAGCTGAAGGTGCGGCAACGTTGGCTCAGGCGCTGGAAGCGCGCGACAGCGCTTTGCAGCGCGTGCTGAAATTGCAGGTGTATGCCGACATGTCGGCGGCGGTGGAGAGCGGCAATCAGGCGGCGCAATCGATGGCGAGTCAGGCCGGCGGGTTGTTCGGGCAAGCGCAGGCGGCCTATGCCTTTATCGATCCGGAGGCGCTCGCGATCGGGCGAGAAGTTCTATCGGGTTGGCTGACGACCGAGCCGCGTTTGGCAAACTACGCGCACTACTTCGATAATCTGTTTCGCAAGCAGGCGCACGTTCGCTCGGCCGAGGTCGAAGAGATGCTGGGTCTGGCGGCCGAGCCGTTTGGCAGCGTGGGCGCAACCATGCATCTGCTGACCAACGCCGATTTCAAGTTTGTGCCGGCGCGCGATAGCGCGGGCGCCGATCGACCGCTAACGCATGGCACGCTGATGCAATACTCGCAGAGCGCCGATCGAGAACTGCGCCGCACCGCCTGGGAACATTACGCGGACGCCTATCTGGCGCATCAACAGACGCTGGCCGGCAATCTCGCCACCTCGATCAAGCAGAACGTTTTCAAAATGCGGGCGCGGCGGCATTCGTCGACACTGGCGATGTCGCTGTTTGAAGAAAATGTCCCGATTGAAGTCTTTCATAATTTGATTGAGGTCTTCAAAAAGAATCTGCCCACGTGGCATCGATACTGGCGGGTGCGGCGCAAGGCGCTGGGCGTAGAGGCGCTGCGCTACTATGACATCTGGGCGCCGCTCTCGCGTGAGCCGCTGCCGATGCCGTATGAGCGCGCCGTCGAGGAAATCTGCGCGGGCCTGGCGCCGCTGGGCGAAGAGTATGTGGCCGTCATCCGGCGCGGTTGCGGCGCAGATCGCTGGGTGGATGTGTACCCCAATCAGGGCAAGGGGCAGGGTGCGTTTTCGACGGGCGTGCTGGGCACGCATCCGTTCATCATGATGAGCTACAACAACACCCTGATCAGCCTGAGCACACTGGCGCACGAACTGGGCCATTCGATGCATTCGTATTTGACGTGGCAGACGCAGCCGTTTGTGAACAGCAACTATTCGCTGTTTGTGGCCGAGGTGGCGTCGAATTTCCATCAAGCGATGGTGCGCGCGCATTTGCTGAAGACACAGCCGGATGCCGCATTCCAGTTGACCGTCATCGAAGAAGCCATGTCTAACTTCCAGCGTTACTTCTTCACCATGCCGACGCTGGCGCGCTTTGAATTGGACGTGCATCAACGGGTCGAGCGTGGCGAGGGTCTGACGGCCGACGTGCTGAACGGCCTGATGTACGATCTATTTGCCGAAGCCTTTGGCGGCGAGATGGAACTCGATCGCGAGCGCGTGGGCATCATCTGGTCGCAGTTCGGCCATCTGTACGCCGATTACTACGTCTATCAGTACGCGACTGGCATCTCTGGTGCGAACGCTCTCGCCAGGCGGATTCTATCGGGTGTGCCCAACGCCGCCGAAGACTACGTGCGTTTCTTAAAGGCGGGCGCATCGATCTATCCGCTGGATGCACTCAAGATGGCGGGTGTTGATCTCACGACACCCGAGCCGGTGGAGGCGGCGTTCGAAGTGTTGGCGGGGCTGGTCGATCGGCTGGAAGCGATCGTCGGAAAGTAAGCTAATGAATCGACGAATCTGGTTATGGATTTCTGCGGTCAGTCTGGCGCTGTTTCTGTACAAGGGCGTTATCCGGCTGCTGTTGCTGCCCGTGGTCGTGCTGCCCGATTTGCCGCCGGGCGGCATTGACGTTTCGACGACGCTGATCTTGATCTCCAGTTTCGCGCACGCCCTGTACGCCTTAGGGGCGCGGCACACGTTGATCTTCGCCGCGTTGAGCGCCGTAATCTCGTGGACGTTCGAGCAAGTGGGGGTCGCCACCGGCGCAATCTACGGCCCCTATCATTACACCGATTATCTTGGCTTCAAGTTGGGCCACGTCCCGCTGTTGATTCCCATGGCGTGGTTCATGATGATCTATCCCAGTTACGTCATCGCGAATCTGATCGCCGACGGCCAGCC
>JACRBO010000103.1 GCA_016219235.1 Chloroflexota bacterium | reverse complement strand
TGAGTATTACGTGGTGCGTATTGCGTGTTGCGTGTGGTCGTCTTTTCACGGAACACGCATCACGGAACGCCTCACTGCGAAATTTTAACTAAGTACCGACTCTCGTTGTCTTACTTCCGCGATGCCCTCTTGCAGCATCTCACGCACAAACGTCAGAATCGATGGTTCGGTCAGTGACACGTCGCCCAGTTCCTGCACGATGGGCAACGAATCGAATTCAAAAACGGCGCCATTCACCCAGTAGTTCAGCCGCCATTGAATGTGCGGGTTCGCGATGACCAGCGTCAGCAGCGTCCCGGCCACATCGCCCAACGGCATCCGATCGATGTGGCTGTGCTGGAACTCGCACTCGAGGCGCGTGCCTTTGCCCACCGTCGAGTCAATCGTCAAGTAGCCGTTGCACATCTCCGCCGCTTCTTTCAACAGCGGAATGCCCAGCCCCACTTTGCGCGTCGTGCGACTGGTGACAAACGGATCGACCACGCTGGCGACCAGCGCCGCATCCATGCCCTGGCCGTTGTCCGTCACGGCCAGCTTCAACCGATCGGCTTTGAGGTCTTCGTCGACTTCGATCTCAATCGTGCCGGCGTTGGCCGCCACGCTGTTCTCGGCAATATCCAGCAAGTGCAAAGCTAACTCGCGCATCGACTGTACCGTGTCATTGCGAGCGTCCTGAGCGGAGCAGCGTTTTTTGCTGCAGAGTCGAAGGATGCGAAGCAATCTCCTACTGACTGGCGCTGAGATTGCTTCGCCGCTACGCGGCTCGCAATGACGCTAACTACTGTGCCTGACACTTCCGCAGCATCTGCGGCAACTTGTTCGGCTTCACGCGCCCGTTCACATCTTCATCGACCACGATCACCGGGGCCTGGCTGCACGCGCCCACACAGCGGCAAATTTCCAGCGTAATCGCGCCGTCTTTGGTCGTCTGCCCCATCTCGATGCCCAACTGCTGCTTGGCCTTCTCGATCAACTGCGGCATACCACCCACATAGCAGGCCGTCCCCATGCAAAACTTGATCGTGTGGCGGCCGCGCGGCTGCGTGGTAAAGAACGAATAGAACGACACCACACCGTGCACGGAACCCAGCGGCACTTTCAGTTCCTGCGCCACATACGCCTGCATCGAGGTGGAAATGTGGCCGATCTGGCCTTGCAGTTCGTTCAAGATCACCATCGTCGCGCCGGGCATATGCCGATGGTCGGCGATAATCTGATCGATGACAGTGCGCTGTGCGGGCACCATCAACGGATCGGTCTCGGGGATGTTTTCCAAAATTTTCAGCGTCATGCCTATTGCTCCAGGATAGCGTCAAATCTACACTTTGTGAATTCTATCACACCGAATTCAGGCTACAACCGCCGTATGTCATGTATAAGTGCGATGCTTGTCAACTCAGGCGGCCCGAACGTGGAACGAGCGACCATTTGTTCCACGCAGCGCCAGTTTCAATTCAGCAATGGTCGGGGTTTCCAGTTCAAACACGTTTGCGCCCAGCAATTCATCCAACCGGTGCGCGTCACCGCCCTGCACCAGCGGATAACCCTTGATTTGTGGAAATTTCTTCACCGCATCCGCCACATTGAGATGCCGCGAGACTTCCAGCGCCTCAATTTGGACATCAGCCGGCACAAAGCCCAGGTTGGCGATGAGGCCAAAGGCTGGCCGATTGACGTGCGCGGGAATTGCCAGCCCCCCGATCGCACTCACGTGCCCGATCGCTTCTTCCAACGACATCGAGGCAGACGTTAGCAACAACTGCGTTTCGCGGCGAATAAACTCGCCCGTTTCGTCCACCACGAATTGCTCGCCGAAGTGCTCGATGTCATTCTCCAACGGCGGCAGATGTTCATCGACAATGGCTTGCCACACCGCGCTCTGCTCCAGCGTATCGAACAGGCACAGCAGGTGAACTTCCTCGCGCGTTTGCAACTCCATGCCGGGCAGCACGATCAAATTCGTGCCGCGCGCGGCTTTTTGCACCGCTTCGATGTTGGCGCTGGCATTGTGATCCGTGATCGCCAGCAGGTTGATGCCGCGCTCGATCGCCGTTTCCACGATCAGCGGCGGAATCATCTCCACTTCCGCGCACGGTGACAGCACCGTATGACAGTGCAACTCGGCAACGAAGGTCTTCACCGCGCTCCAAATTCGATCCACGAATCTGCACGAATCACCACAAATGGATTAGAGAAGATTCGTGTCAATTCGTGGATCGCTCTTCACTCAGCCTACCGCAGGCCCAGTTCCCACAGGCGGCCCACAACTTCGTAAGTGAACTTATCCGTCGAGAGCAATACGACGCCTTCTTGCTGCGCCTTATCGATCGTGCTTTGATCGGGCTGCGCGCCTTCCGTGATGATGATGGCGCTCATCTCCAACAGCGCCGCCACGGCCACGATGTTGGTGTGCGCTTGCAGCGTCACCCAGATTGCGCCGTGCTTTGCGCCCGCCATGACGCAGCTCAGCAAATCAGCGGCATAGCCGCTGCTGGGGGTGACGGTAAAATCGCCGCTCGTCAGCGGCTTCAGGTCCAGTTGAGTGATGATGTCCTGCAATGTCATGCTGCCGCCTTTTCAGTTGTGGGAGTTGTCTCGCGGAAACTTTCGTCGGGCTGCAAATCGATCTTCATTTCGAGCCGCGTGCCTTTGCCGACGGTCGAGTCCAGCGTGAGCACATCGACACAGCGCTCGATATTCTTCAGGCCCATGCCCGCGCCAAAGCCCATCTCGCGCACTTCTTCCGTCGCCGTGGACCAGCCCGCTTTACGCGCCAGTGCTACGTCGGGGATGCCGGGACCGTCGTCGGTGGCGGACATCAGAATTTGACTTGGCTCGATTTGAACGCGAATGATGCCGCCGTTCGTCGTGTGGATGATCAAATTCATCTCGGCTTCGTAGATGGCGATGCCGCAGCGCCGCGCCAGCTGCGCGTTCGCGCCCAGCCGCAGCAGCGCCCGCTTGATGTTGCTGGACGCTGCGCCGCCGTGCGTGTAATCGCGCGGCTTGATGCGGTAACGCAGCACCAGGCTGGTCCGATTGGATACGATGTCTTCAAAGAGATGGCTGGCGCGATAGCGCCGGACTTCTTCAGCCTGATAATCGGATTGCAGCGCTTTGAGTGTGCCGCTGGTGATGTCGCCCTTGGTGAGCAGGCCCACCAGCTGGCCGGCTTCATCCACCACTGGCAGACGGCCAAAGTGCGTGCGCGCACAGACTTCCAGCGCCTTCACCACCGGCTCAAAAGCGTGCACAGTCACCAGGCTCGACGTCATGTACTCGCGTACCAGCGCGTGCCCGTTGCCGCGCCGCAGCGCGCGAATCAAGTCTTCCAGGCTGATGAGACCCACCAGCCGATCGTGTTCCAGGACGGGCGCGCCCGAGATGCGCAGCTGCCGGAACAGGTCCAGCACTTCGATGATCTGTATGTCCGGCGTGACAGTCTGCACCTCCGCCG
>JACRBO010000102.1 GCA_016219235.1 Chloroflexota bacterium | reverse complement strand
GCGCGAAAGAAAATGGCGGCATCTTCCTGCATACCAATCCGTGGGCGGTGATTGCGAACACGCTGATCGGGGACGGAGATCGCGCCTATGAGTACTACGTGCAGATCAATCCCGCCGCGAAGAACGATCGCATCGACGAGTACGAATGCGAGCCATATGTGTATCCGCAAAACATCCTCGGCGACGAGCATCCGCAGTTTGGGCTGGCGCGCAACAGCTGGCTCAGCGGCACGGCCTCGTGGATGTATCAAGCGGGCACGCAATACATTCTGGGCATTCGCGCCACCTATCGCGGCCTTGAGATCGATCCGTGCATTCCTCGAAGTTGGCGCGGCTTCAAAGCCACGCGCCAGTTCAGAGGCGCAACCTATCACATCGAAGTGCTGAACCCGGAAGGATCGAGCAGCGGCGTCTTACTGGCAACGATCGACGGCGAGACGCAAGACACTCCGCTCGTGCCCGATTTTGCGGATGGACGCGAACATCAAATTACAATCGTGTTGGGGGCAGTCGCCTGATGGACGATTTCCACGGTCTTAAAACATTGAGGCTAAGCAGCCCCTATCTGCATTTGGAATATCTGCTCGAAGCCGGGCCGCGCATTGTGCGTTTGATGCTGGCCGGCTCTACTGAGAATTTGTTGGCCGAAACGCCCGATGTGTCGTGGCCCACGCCCGATGGCGACTATTACCTGCGCGGCGGCCACCGGTTGTGGCACGCGCCGGAAGCCCCCGTCCGATCGGATGTGCCGGACAATCACGGGCTGGCGATCACGCGGCGCGGCAGTGCCGTCCGACTGACGCAGCCGATCGAGGCGGCCACCGGGCTGAGAAAATCAATCGAGATTGAGTTGGCCGTTGATGCGCCCTGCGTGGCGGTTCGTCACCAGATCGAAAACGACGGTGGTTCAGCCATCGAACTTGCGCCGTGGGCCATCACCATGCTGCCGTTGGGCGGACGAGCCATCATCCCACAGCATCGCGCCACTGATCATCCGCTGCTGCCCGATCGACACGTGGTGGCGTGGCCGTACACGCGCTGGCACGATGCGCGCCTTTGCATCAACGACGACACCATTGTGGTCAACGCGCACGCCGACGAGCCGCCGTGCAAAATCGGCTGTCTGAGTACCGGCTGGATTGGTTACTTACGGAATGACATTTTCTTCGTAAAGCAATTTGATCCCCAACTCGATCGTTTACATCCCGATCGCGATTGCAACGTCGAAGTGTATAGCAATCACCGCTTCATCGAGATCGAAACGCTGGCTCCGCTGATCAATCTGGCGCCGGGGCAAACAACCGAACATGTGGAAACGTGGCACATTATTGACGCGCCTGCGGCTTCAACGCCCGCTGAGTTGATACGGCTGGTTGAGAACGCCGTTCCATAAGGCAGCGATTTTCCATTTTGGCGTCCGGGCGATTAAAATCGCTGCAACAACTGCACGAAGTCGGCCTACGCCGACTCAGGCGCTGAGCCGACGCAGGTCGGCTTTGTGTAACTGTAGGCGCGAATTCCATTCGCCGGCCAATACCATCAATCCAAGTGAGAGTTGTTATCAATAAGGAGCGCACTCGTGCAGGTTTTTCCGAAGAATTTTGTGTGGGGGGCGGCTACCGCCAGTTATCAGATCGAAGGCGCAGTGCATGCAGACGGGCGCGGCGAATCGATCTGGGATCGCTTCAGCCACACGCCGGGCAAAACGCATAACGGCGAAACCGGCGACGTGGCGTGCGATCACTATCACCGTTGGCGCGACGATCTGGAACTGATGAAGCAGCTGGGCCTGAGCGCCTATCGCTTCTCGATCGCGTGGCCGCGTATTCTGCCAGAGGGCCGCGGTACAGTTAATGAAAAGGGCCTGGCCTTCTACGATCAACTGGTCGATGCGCTATTAGCAGCCAACATTCAACCGTATGTCACGCTCTATCACTGGGATATGCCGCAAGTGCTGGAAGACGCGGGCGGCTGGCTCAACCGCGAGATAACGAGTGCCTTTGTTGAATACGCCCAGACGGTGGTCAAACGACTGGGCGATCGTGTGAAATATTGGGCCACGCACAACGAGCCGTTTTGCACGGCATTTCTGGGCTATCAGTGGGGCGTACACGCGCCGGGTTTGCGCGATGAAGCCCAGTCGCTGCAGGCGGCGCATCATGTGCTGCTCTCGCACGGGCTGGCAACGCAGGCCATTCGCGCGCTGCAACCTGACGCGCAAGTCGGCATCGTGTTGAACATGTGGACGGTGGAGACGCTGCACGACACGCCCGCCGATCGGGCCTTTGCCGAATTGCAGTGGCAGAAAGACTGCGGCTGGTATCTCGATCCCGTCTTACGCGGACAATATCCGGCGCAAGCGTGGGCGGCTTACGAGTCCAAAGTGCCCGCCATCCAGCCCAATGATCTCAAGACCATTGCGCAGCCGCTCGATTATCTGGGCATCAACTACTACATGCGCGCGCTGTATGATGGCCCGCGCCGTGCGCCTAAATTACCGGGGGCCGAGTATACCGAGATGGATTGGGAAGTTCACGCGCCGGGGATGTATCGTCTGCTGACCAAACTTCAACGCGAGTATCCGGCGGTGCCGATCTACATCACCGAAAACGGCGCGGCCTTCAAAGACGAGATTGAAGATGGCGCAATCCATGATCCGCGTCGCGTGAATTACTTGCGCGAGCACATCGCCGCCTGCCGGCAGGCAATCAACGACGGGGTTGATCTGCGCGGCTACTTTGCATGGTCGCTGCTGGACAACTTCGAATGGGCACACGGCTACTCAAAACGCTTTGGTCTGGCGTATGTGGATTACGCCACGCAGCAGCGGATTCCAAAGGATAGTTTCGATTTCTATCGTGAGGTGATTGCGCGTAATGGATTGGATTAAGCAAGACATTTGCAATAGCGGTCATTCCCGCGCGTAGTTGGCGGGAATCCACCACTCAGTTAGCCGGCGTTGCCAACACATGCGGTGCAGCGCTCCCGTCGTCGCATGGATGCCCGACAGAAACGTTCGGGCATGACGTTAGCCGCGGCCAATCAACGCCCGATTGATCTGCTGCACCAGACTCGGCCCCGCGTAAATCAAGCCGGTGTAGACTTGAAGCAAAGTTGCACCGGCTTCCAGTTTATCGATGGCGTCCCGCGCGCTGGCAATACCACCCACGCCCACGATCGGCAACTTGCCGCCTGTCTGCCGCGCGATATAGTGAATGATCGCCGTCGAGCGGTCGCGCAGCGGCGAACCACTCAGGCCGCCCTTGAGATCACGGTAACGTTCGGGAATGCCGCTCCGTCCGATGGTCGTGTTGGTGGCAATGATGCCATCGATGCCCGCCAGCGAAATCGCCGCCAGCACATCGTCGATCTCACTCTCGGTCAAATCCGGCGCAATCTTCACCAGCAGTGGCACGCGCGCATTCCGCCTGGCGCGCCACCCAGCCTGCGGCTGGGGCATGGCGTGAGCGGAACGCAGCGAAGTCGAAGGACGCGCGGCAGAATCCCGCACCGCCGCCACCTGCTTCAACAGATTCTCGATCAATTCGCGCGCCTGCAATTGCCTTAGATTCAAGGTATTGGGGCTGCTGATGTTGATGGCGACGTAGTCGGCGTCGCGATACACTCGCTTGAACAAGGTACAGTAATCTTCAGCCGCCTGCTCGACGGGCGTGTCTTTGCTCTTGCCGATGTTGATCCCGACCTTAGCGGCTCCGCGCCTTATCGCGAGCGTCTCAACACCATCGTTGGGGAAGCCCATGCTGTTGATGACGCCCTGCGCCTCGAGCACACGGTGTACGCGCGGCTTCGGGTTGCCGATCTGCTTGTAGCGCGTGACCGTGCCCACTTCGACGTGCCCAAAGCCGAGCGCGCTCAGCCCCTTCACGGCCACGCCGTTCTTGTCGTAACCGGCCGCCAGCCCGATCGGGTTCTTGAATTTCAGGCCAAATGCCTCAGTTTCAAGACGAGGGTCATCGACTTCGAACATCCGCTTCAACAGCGCATACGTCGGCGGCAGTCGTCCGGCCAGTTGAATCAGCCGCAGCGTCACGCCGTGAATGCGCTCAGGATCGAGTTTGAACAGTAATGGTCGAATAGATTGATACATGGTGAAAGGGTGAAGAGGTGACAAGGTGACAAGGTGCTCTCCAATACACAACTCACCTTGTCACCCAGTCACCGTGTCATCTTGTCAGGAACTCCTTAACTTCTTCAAGCTGCTCCCGCGAAATCGCGCCCGACCGCAGCCACTCGTCCAGCAGTTCCGGCAGTGCGGCGACGGCGTGCAGTTGATAACCGGCCCCGGCCAACATCGGCCCGGCCCCCTGCCCGCGATC
Organism: Chloroflexota bacterium; assembly: GCA_016219235.1. The sequence continues at coordinate 7,751 of JACRBO010000102.1, read as the reverse complement.
GATCAGTACGACGATGTCGCGCACTTTGAGGTTTGCTTCTTCCAACTTCTGAATCGCCTCGATCTTGGAACCGCCCGTCGTCGCCAGATCGTCAATCACGACGATGGTCTCGCCCGCGTTGAAGTCGCCTTCGATCACGGCCTTCGTGCCGTAATCTTTGGCTTCGCGACGCGGGTAAATCAACGGGCGATTCATCTCCAGCGCAATCGCCGTGGCGATGGGCAGCGCAGCGTATGGGATGCCCGCGATCCGATCGAACTGCAATTCCTTCAACTTTGCCGCATAGGCTTGCGCCACACGCTTCAGAATTTGCGGATGTGTCACCAACCGCCGCAAATCCAGATAGATCGGCGACATGAGGCCGGATTTGAGTTTGAACTGGCCGAAGCGGACGCACTGTGAGTCAATCAGGTCTCGGGCAAGTTGCGTGTTACGTGTTGCGTGGTGCGTGAATGCAGACACGGACCAGTGCGCAGCCTCCCCGTGGGACGCACTACGCACCACGTTGATGTCATCTCGCATCTTCTTTGCCGCCGCACCTTGATCACTCGCCTGCGCAATGGCGCGCGAGACGTTGATGAGCAGGCCCAGCCCGTCGGGCCGCAGACCCGCTTCCAGCGACGCTTGCAGATCGCCGCCCTGCGCGCCGATGCCGGGTACGAGGAACCAGAGGTCAGGCGCGGCGCTTCGCACACGCGCCAACGCCTGTGGATCAGTCGCACCAACGACGAGACCCACATTGCCATTCGAGTTCCACGCTTGCGCGTGTGCAGCCACAACTTCATACAGCGTGCTTCCCGCCTCTTGGCCCTTGCTTTCCGCATCCTGCATCCTGCTTCCTGCATCTCGCATCAGGCTTCCCTGAAACTCATCCGCCCCCGGATTCGAGGTCTTGCACAGCACAAACGCACCGCGCTCCGATCGGGACAAGAAGGGCTTCAGCGCCTCACCACCCAAATACGGGCTGAGTGTAATCGCGTGCGCGCCCAGTTGATCGAAGGCCGATCGAGCATATGCTTCCGCCGTATCCGCGATGTCGCCGCGCTTCGCATCGAGAATCACCGGGATGCCGCTCGGCACGTGCGCGATCACAGCGTGCAGCACGACCATACCCTCAGCGCCCAACGCCTCGAAGAACGCGCTGTTGGGCTTGAAGGCACAGGCGTACTCGGCGGTCGCATCGATCAAACGAAAGCATTCGTCGCGCACTGCCTCCGCCTCCGTCCCGCGCGGATCGATCCCCACACACAACAGCGAATTAATCGCTCGGGCTCGCCTTTCAAGTTGCTCAAAGAAGTTCATGCCAACCTCACAGTTCGTGCTCGCTCATTATGCACTCTGAATTATGCATTATGCATTGAGCATTGTGAATTGTGCATTACGCCTTGCCTAATACCATTGCGAGCAGCGCCATGCGCACATACAGACCATATTCCATCTGGCGGAAATACGCCGCACGTGGATCGCTGTCGACTTCAGGCGAAATTTCGCCGACACGCGGCAGCGGGTGCATCAGCGCCATCTGGGCTTTCGCGCCCTTCATCGTCTCGGGCGTGATGACGAATGCGCCCCGCACCGATTCATACACGCTCAAGTCTTCAAAGCGTTCTTTCTGCACGCGCGTGACATACAACACATCGGTTTCGGCCAACACCGGCTCGAGCGAATTGTACTCAGCCTGCTGCACATTGAACTTGCCCAACTCTTCCACAATCGAGGCGGGCATGCGCAGAATGTCAGGGGACACAAAGTTCAACTTCGCACCGTACAAAGCCAACAGGCGCGACAACGAGTGGACCGTGCGCCCGTACTTCAAGTCGCCCAGCATCGTCACCGTCAAACCTTCCAAACGCCCCAATTCCTCGCGAATGGTAAACAGATCGAGCAGCGCCTGCGTGGGATGTTCGCCCGTGCCGTCGCCTGCGTTGATGATGGGCTTGTGCGCATAGCGGGCCGCCGTGGCCGCCGCGCCGGTTTCGGGGTGACGCAGCACGATCACATCCGAGTAGCATTCCAGCGTGCGGATCGTATCGGGCAGCGATTCACCCTTCGCCACCGACGAATACTTCACTTCGCTGATGGGGATCACACTGCCGCCCAGCCGTTCCATCGCCGCTGTGAACGACGATGACGTGCGCGTGGATGGCTCATAAAACAGGTTCGTCAGGATTTTGCCTTTCAGCAAGTCGAACGTACCCACGCGCTCCACCATCGTGCGCATTTCTTCGGCCACGGCAAACACGTATTCCAGATCGGTGCGCGCAAACTGCGACACCGACAGAATATGCTGCCCGTAAAAGCGGCCATCGCCGCGCTCACCCAGTGGCAGATGTGCTGCCGTCGCTCGTCGTGATCCATTCATCGTTGCCATCTTTCCCTCCAAATGTAATTTGATTATGCCCGTACATCGCGCCCGAAACCGGGCTTCACTAAAATTTCACCGTTGCGATACGCCTCAGTGCCGCGCAGCATCACGCGCTCCACCCGGCCTTTCAACGTCCACCCCTCGAACGGTGTCCACTTCGCGCGGGTCTGCATGTCCGATCCGCACACAGTCCACTCGTGATCAACATCGACCTCGATCCACGTTTCAACCTGCTCTGGCAACTGGAAAATTCTTCTGGGGTTATTCACCGCCCGATCGATCAGTTGCTCCATCGAGAGCAGTCCTTCGCGCACGAGTTCCAGATACAACGGCAGCGCCGTCTCCAGACCCGGGAAACCGGGCGGCGGCTTGGGTGAATCTTTTTCCGTCAGAGTATGCGGGGCGTGATCGGTGGCAAAACAATCGATCGTGTCCAGCGCCTCGCGCAGCCCTTGTTTATCCGCCGTTTTCGCCAATCGCGGCCGCACCTCGGATCGCCCGAAGCCGATCGTGTCCGCGCTGTCCGCCGTCAGAAAGAAGTGATGCGGCGTCACTTCGCACGTCACGTTGATGCCTTTGTCTTTCGCGCGCCGGATCAGATCGATCTCGTCTTTGCGGCTGACGTGGCAAATGTGCACATGCTTGCCTGTCAGGTGTGCGGCCATGATGCACGCCGCCACCGTGCGCCCTTCCGCGTGACACAGCACCGGCACATCAGCGGGCCAGCGCTCCATGTGCTTGATGAGTGAATCGAGATCATCCAGGCGCAGCGGGCCAAACGTCTGATCGAGATACATCTTCAAGCCCGTCACGTGCGCTGCAAGTTGATGCGCCGTCTCGATATTGTCATCGCCCGCGCCCAGGTGAATGCCGTAATCGCAGCGCGCGTGCGATCGGGCCAGCTGCTTCTTCGCGGCCAGCGTGGCCGCATCCGTGATCGGCGGCGTGTTGTTAGGCATATCCAGCACCAGCGTAAAGCCCCCCGCTAACGCCGCCGCCGTGCCCGTATCGAAGTCTTCTTTGTGCGTTGCGCCCGGCTCGCGCAGATGCACGTGAACATCGATTAACCCCGGTAGTTTAAGCGTTGTCATCGCATCTCCCGTTCGCCAGGCAAAAAAAGAGCCGACAATCAGCGTCGGCTCGATCAAATAAAAAGCGCCACAACAACGGTGGGAAGTTTCTCCCGGCCGTTGAGGCGCCCCAATTGATAGCTAAAGATTCTTGTTTGTATTTTCATACCCCAGACCGCGCGCGATTTTACTCGCATTGAGGAGCGCTGTCAAGGGTGAAATTCAGACCTGTCAGGTGGCGCACCGAATGCTTGAACGCCAATCAAGACTTGCGCCACCTGACAGGTCTAGCCGTTCACTCCCGGCAGCCCGCCCGCACTCTTCGCTGCCCTCACGCCGCGCACAATTGCCTGTCCAAACGCCTCCGCCGCAAACGCCCCGACGATGTTGACATCTGCCGATCTGTCGCCGGTTGCCAACGCAAACACCGTGTCGCCATCGAACATCGTATGCGCCGGGCGAATCATACGCGCCAGACCATCCTGAGCCATCTGCGCCACTTTGTTGATCTCTTCCTTGTTCAACTTCGCATTGGTCGCCACCACGCCGATGACGGTGTTGGCACGCGAAGCAAAGCCCACGGCGGTGCGCCCGATCAGGCCGCGCATCACAGCCAACGTATCGGCAAAGTAATCATTCGCCCCGATCTTGATCGGGCCTTTGTGCACAGTGCGTGCCCCGGCAATGATGTGATTCGTGCCTGGATCGATCACATCACCGAAAGCGTTCACCACCACGATCGCGCCGACGATCACGCCACCGCCAATTTCCAGACTGGCCGTACCCACGCCCGACTTCATTGCCTGCCCCATGCCCAATATCTTGCCAACCGTTGCGCCAGTGCCAACGCCGACATTACCTTCAGCAATCATGCCGTTCGTGGTATTCATGCACGCTTGATAGCCCATCTCGGCATCGGGCCGCACATCCGATCGACCAATTGCCAGATCAAAGATCACGGCGGCTGGCACAATCGGCACGTGTGTCACGCCGACATCGAAGCCGACCTTGCGCTCTTCCAGATACCGCATCACGCCCGAAGCCGCATCCAGCCCAAACGCCGAGCCGCCCGCCAGCACAATCGCGTGAACCTTCTCGACCAGATGCATGGGCCGCAGCAGGTCCGTCTCGCGGGTGCCGGGTGCGCCGCCGCGTTGATCGACGCCGCCCACGGCGCCACCTTCACACAGGATGACCGTGCAGCCCGTCAACGCTTCGTCGTTCTGCGCATGCCCCACTTTGATGCCGGAGATATCGGTGATGGAGTTGTGCATAGTGTCTCCGAAAGAGAGTAACCGGTGATTGGTTGATCGGTCAATCGGTTGACCCGTCGCCTGATTCACCAATCGACCGCTTGACCAATTACCTATCAACCAGTTGACCGATCACCCGCAACGCCACCCGTCCCGCCTGCTCGAAGCCGCGCACATGCAGTTGATTGATCGAATCGTGGGACGTGTGAATCGATCGACTGGCGCGGCCAACTGCGATTAAGGATACTGCATCAAGTCCTTGTTGCGCAAACGGGATATGATCGAACAACGCGCCGATGAAGCGAAACCGCCTGATCGGGATATTTTTTTCACGCGCCGCCGATTGGATCAACTGAGACAATTTCGATGAGGCCGCGCCCACCCGTTGCAACTCTCCATCGACGCCCACGCCGTCGAAGTTGAGCACGAGCGCATCTTCCCGCTGCAGTTGCGCGACGTGGCGCTTCACGTATGCCGTCGTCCCCATCAGCCCGACTTCTTCCGCGCTGGGCAACAAAATGACCACGCGCAGTCGCTCGCGCCAGTCCGATCGAGCAGCAAGAAGTTCCGCCAGATGCAGCACCAGCCCCACCCCCGACGCATTATCGATCGCGCCCGGCGAGGCATTGCCCGTTCCTAACACCACCAGCATGGCACTGGCAACCGCCGCCCCGAGGGCAAACACGTCAGTCAATGCCGTAGCCTGATTCAACAGCCCTGCACCGAGGGCAAACAACGTGCCCGGTATCAACAGCGTAAACAGCGCGATGCGCAGCACCAACGGCCAGCGTTGACTCTTGGAATCATAATGCGCAACGAGGTACAGCGTGCGGCGCGGTCGATCATCTTGAGATAAAGTCGCCACGAGGTTCGATGCGGCACAGCGTTTGCCGAACCGATAGGCCATTTGCTCACGCCGTGACGGTTGCGCCGAAGCAACCGCGAAACTTGAAACGGATCGACCGATCAAACCGACCAACACCCACACGACCACAGCAATCGCAACCACCGCAGGTTGACGCACCACCACCATTACGACCACGCACACCGCGTTGAGCGACAACGCCAGCGCCAGCAGCGCATTCAACGCCGTCGAAAACTCAAACGGCTGTCGTTCAACGCGATACCCCCACCCTTCCAACCGCGCGGCGAGTTCATCCGCGACTTTGTCATGCTCCACCGTTCCCACCAATCGTGGCCGCGCAATTGAGGCCGCATACTCCAGCGCCTTTCTCCCCTCGAACTGTGCCCCTTCACTCATCACTTTTCACTCGTCACTTGCCTTTTGTCATTCTTCATTTGTCATTGTCAATTGATCATTGTTCATTGCAAATTGATCACCGCATCCGCCGGCATGCCCGCCTTCAATCGCCCGTCAGCATTCGCCAATTTGATCTTCACCGCAAACACGATGCTGGCGCGATCATCCTTGTTTTGTGTGTCGCGCGCCGTAAACTGTGCCTGCCGGGCAATCGATGCGATCTCGCCGCTGAACGTTTCATCAGGATAGGCATCTACCAGGACATTCATTTTGTCGCCCACGCGCACGCGCGGCAGATCGCTTTGCGGCACATACACTGTCATTTCTACCACATCGAGATTCACGATCGATAACAGCGCACTCCCTGGCTGGACCACCTCGCCGACTTTGGCCGACCGCACGGCAACCAGCCCCGCCAACGGCGCAGCTATCGTCGCGCGCGATTGATAGGCTTGCGCCAACTTCAACTGCGCTTGCGCTTGATGCAGCTGCGCTTCCGCCATGGCAACATCTTCCGGCATTGCGCCCGCTTTCAATTCCGACAGTCTAGCCTCGGCCACACTCACATTTGCTAACGTCAGGCTATACGCACTCTGTGCCGCATTCACTTGCGCTTGCAGCGCCACCGGATCAGACCGCATTGCTTCCAAGGCCGTCACTTGCGCCTGTGCGCCGACCTGCCTGGCCTGGGCGATTTCCAGATTCTTCTGCGCAATCTCGATTTGCTTATCCAGCGTCTTGCGGCGATCCTTATCGCTGTCGTAGAACTCACGCCAATAGCGGGCTTCTGCCAATCGCGTCTGCATCACGCCGATGTTTTCCGCCGCCAGTTTCACGCCCGCCCGCGCCGCATCGATCTGCGCCGTCAACTCTTGCGGGTTGTCCCGAATCATTTGCGTATTGGAAATCGTCATTTGCGCGCCATCGCGCTCGGCCTGGGCCTGCCGCAACGCGGCCTGAGCCGCATCGATGGCCTCCGGGCGCGTACCCGCCTTCACCTGCGCCAGATTCGCTTGCGCGGCACTTACCGCCGCTTCAGCCTGTTTCACCTGCATCGCCAGCGCTGCATCGTCCAGCGTCACGGCCACGTCACCCGCATTGACGCGCTCCCCTTCATCGGCTGCGATCGTCACAACGCGCGCACTCACTTCCGCCACGACCTCAACCTGCATACCTTCGATCACGCCGGTCAAACGCAGTTCGTTGGGGTTGGCAGACGGCGATTGACAGGCAACGCTGGTCAACAACATCAGGCCCAACGTAATGCACAGCGCGTATTGCGTGGTGCGTGTTTCGTGTCTCAATTTATCCATCATCGCCTCCTGCATCTTGCATCTTGCATCCTGCCTCCTGCATCACCGCCCCAACTGCACTTCCGCTTGCAAGCCCGGCTTTAATGCATGATCGGGATTGGCCAGTTTGATCTTCACCGCGTACACCAACTTGGTGCGCTCGTCCGACGTGCGCACGTTGCGCGGCGTATATTCCGCTTGATCGCTGATCCGCACGATCGAGCCGCTGAATGTCCGCTCGGCAAATGCGTCCACCCGTACATTGACGCTTTGCCCGATCGACACCCGTCCTAAATCACCGCCTGGCACATAGATCGTTAACGTCACTTCATCCAGATTCGCCAGTGTCATTGCCGCGATGTTGGGCGCAGCCATTTCGCCGATGTGCAGGCTGCTCGCCACGATCAAGCCATTCACGGGCGCGCTGACCGTCGCTTTGCTCAACTGCAATTGCGCAGCAGCCAATGCCGCCTGCGCGACATCGACTTGCGCCCGCGCCGCCGCGATCTG
>JACRBO010000098.1 GCA_016219235.1 Chloroflexota bacterium | reverse complement strand
TTGACACATACTGCGGTCTTCCTGTCTCTATAACCTCCGTCGCATTTGTATCATCAAACGACACAATTTGCCCTTTGGAAAGAAAAGTTATTCCAAAACATCCGTGCCGATATATTAGGCAAGATATGGAAAGAATTCGAGATCGACAAGCGAGAATCAACGCAAAAGGCGATTGAAAACTGGATGGTAGATCTAGGAATCGTCAAAATAAAAGGCGCGTCGTAAATTCCAAAACTACTGTGGCCGGCAAAACAGACAGAGGAAATCATGAATCAAACTTCCATGCCACTAACAGACATAGCTGCTGATCTATGGAATGAAAACGTCACAGCTGAGAACTATCCTTCGAAAGAACAATACCAAGAGCATCTCTTCAAACAATACAAGATTCTTGTGGAGATGGCAGATCGCATAAGCACACGGCGAAATCTAGCAAATACGTTTTTTTTGACACTGCACACTCTGATAATTAGTGTCGTTGCATTTTCGTATGAGAAGGGTCCCACAATCACTGATAGGTGGCTCAACCTATTCCCATTGATAGCTGTGCTTGCTCTTTGCTACGCTTGGTGGCGACTTATGAAATCATATCGACAGCTCAATGCAGCAAAGTACAGAGTTGTTGCTGAATTTGAGAGGCGGTTGCCATCAAGTCCTTACTGGTCTGCAGAGTGGAAAATATTAGGAGAGGGAAAAGATCCCAACATATATAAACAACTGACCGACATCGAAAATTGGATTCCTCTGATCTTTGCCGTTCTATATATCATTGGGGCCGGAGCGATTACCTTTTTATGAGATGCTCAGTGTCACAAAGTGCTGCTGAATACTCTGAGCACCGGAAAGGTCGTGTTTGTGCCTAATCCGGTGTTTAGGCAGTGCCAACACGCGCACTCCTGAACAAGTGGTACGGCACGCGGTCATTGCCACGGTCAGCGTGGCCTGAGTGTGGCTGAAACGTCAGCGTTAGGTGATGGATGCATCCCACGCATGTGACTCGCCACAAGTGCACGCTGTCATGCAAAACCATACCAATCCGAGCAGCGTCACAGCCGTTAGCTCCCAACAGATACGCCACGACACCGGCTCGAACTCAAACATCACGCGCTACGGTTAGAGCCAACACCACCTGAAACACCGGAAACTGCGCCGCGATTGCCTCAAACTGTTCAACTGGCGCATCTTTGTCCACTGGGATGTGAGGCCGTGCGCCCGGCGCGATCTTCAGGTAAGCCTTCAGAATCGGCGCACGACGCTCGACCGGTACTTCCACCAGTCGCACGTTTTCGCTTCGACCGTGCCGCAAGCGAGCCAGTCCGTCGGCGGCGCGAATGTTTCGTACCCACGAGGCTTCTTCGCCCAGCATAGAGACGAGATAACGCTCGCGATCGATCACCACCATCGCCAGCGGAAACGAGATGGTGCGACCCGACCGTCGCCCGACGACTTCCAATGTAACGAAGTAGTCAGGGGCAACGCCCAGAGAGTGGACAATCGCCCAACCCCGATTCATCACCCGCGCAACCAGATTGGGACGTCCGCCCCTGTAGATCCAGCGTTTGAATCGTGCGTACATTGAGGCAACTCTCCGACGTGGACCAAAAAAATCGGGGCAGGCTGTCAGCCTGCCCCGATTGCCTGGCGGCAGTTCACTACTTCAAGACGACCTTCTGGTACACCAGGTAAACGATCACCGCTACCACGGCCGTCCCAACGCCCCAGATGAGGCCCTGTACCAGCGCGGCGCCCATGTCACCCGCCTGGCTGAACAGGCTGGTGGCCGTCCCAATCGCAAAAGCCATTGCGACCACGACAATCAGGCCAAACCGCAGAAATCGCAACCGCTGTTCAGGGGCATTCCGATTCGGTGTTTGTGCCATGAGTGCTCTCCTTGTGTGAGTGACGCTGAGGCAATGCGGCGCTATAGCGGCGGGCCGCCAATTGATTGTAGCACCAGCCAGTGTGACAGACAAACTATCGCTTCCGCCGCGCCAGCCCGATCAGCAGCGCCGCGGCCGTCACCCCGCTGATCAACACGCCGATCTTCCAGGACAGCGGCACAAACTCAAACACCACCCGATGCACGCCGGCGGGTACGCGCACCGCGCGAAAGGCAAAATTCGCCGGATATATCTCGGTCTGTTGATCATCGATCGTCGCGATCCAACCCGGATAAAACACGTCGCTCATCACCAACAGCGTTGGCGCAGAAGTCGTTACGGCCAACTCCACCCGATTGTTCTGCACGGCCCCAAAGGCCAGCGTCTTATCGCCGCTCACTGGTCCTACCGTGAAGTCTTCTGCACTTTCGATCACCGCCGACTTCGACGGATCGAACTCCGGCGCATGAATAGCCTGCCATGCTTCCTCGCCTGATCGCACGATCTGCGCCTCATCGATCAACATCGCCCTCGGTAAGGCCTTCGTGTTAAGGTACACATCGATCTGCGGATCAGCATTGAACACCGGCACAAAGGCCGCATCCCCCGGCGGCGCATCCTTGTTCGCCAGCACGTACTTCGCGCCGAGGAAGTTGTACAGCGCCGAGCCGCGATTGCCCATCCCGCCGCGATATGTCTCGTAATTCGCCAAACCCAGCGGATTGAAGATGCCGCCGATGTCGTTCAGCCCGTGCATCAGCGCCGCGTCCGGCTGCCACGCGCTCGACGCATTCTCGATGCGAAACACATTTCCATCGGCGCGCAGAAAATCGATCACGGCCTGATGCTGATAGCCCAAAGTCGGATCGTTGCGTTCGACTTCGACCGTTGAGCCGAGCGCGATGAGTTCCATAGCGGCGAGAAACACCAATGCAATTGCTGATTGCTGATTGCTGATTGCTGATTTTGCCTTCAGCCACAGAACGGCTATTGCCAGCGCGACAAATAACAGGCAAGACAGAGCCAAAGTGAGGTTATTACTGTGATCGCTCGCACCGACAGATTGATAGGCGACGATCAAGATCAGCACACCGCCAATCGTTAACGCCCCGCCCCAACCCAACACGCGCTTAACCGGAAACGATTCTGTCATGAGACGTTGCAGGCCCAGCGCCGCCAGCGCCGCCAGCGAGAAATTCGTCAGCAGGATAAAGCGTGCGGGTACACGCAAACCACCCAACACCGGCAGCGCATGAATCAATGAATAGATCGGCGTGTACTTGCCCAATGCAATGAGCAAACCAATGAGACTTAATGCCGCAAACAGCCACGCCGGATTCGATCGCTTGCGTGTGAACGCAAAACCGATCAAGAACAACGGCACGAGGCCAATGTAACTCGTCTCCACGCGCTGCCATGTTCCGACGAAGCCGCTCGCGCCCCGGCCAAACAACAGCGGCGAGAAGGTCGATGCCAGCGCAATCGGCGGCAGGCTGTACGCGGTCGCTTCTTCATACGATAAACCCGCTCGCAGCGAAAAGCGCGTCATCTCCAGCGACGGCAGCAGTTGCACCGCGCTCAAGCCAAACGCCACGATCAATGCCAGTGTGGCCAGCCCGATCACGCGGCCCCGTTCACGCCAACTCCCTGCGCGGGCAAATTGCCACATGCCGACCACGATCAATCCAATGGCCGTGATCGCCGTCATCTGCGCATGTCCGGCCAGCAGCGCGAGGGCAAATACTACACCGGACAACACCGTCGTTCGCGCACTGCCACGCGCCAGACCACGCGCAAACAACGCCAGAATCAATGGCAGCCACGCCGCCACCGCGATCAGATTCAAGTTACCGATGTGCGTGATCAGCACATCATTGAGCATAAACGCGATCGCGCCGATTAATGCCCCTCCCCTGAAAACAGCCTTATCGTTTTCGGGGGGGGCAGGGGTGGGGGCCGCCCCCCCATTCATACCCCCCCTTTCACGGGGGGGACAGAGGGGGGGCCACACCCTCAGTGCCGCATACATACACGCGCCCGCCAGCCAGACGTGAAAGATCACCAATCCTTCCATCACCTGATACGTGATCTGCGGAAAGATCACAAAAGCCAGCAGATTGATCGGATACAGTAGGCCCGATTGATTATCCGCAAGGAACGGCGCACCCGCATACAACTGCGGATTCCACAACGGCAGCGATCCGCTCTTGATCGATTCCGCCGCAAACGAATACTGCGGCCACATGAACGAGACCAGATCGCCGCCGCCCTGCGGCAGCCATTGCCCTTGCAGAACCAACGGCCAGAAGAAAACGAGGGTGATGATCGCGAGGATAAACAGTGCCGCGCCGTCACGCCAGCCACGTTTGATCAGCGCCATCACGGGTTCACCGACACTTCGAATTCAAACGCATCCGACTGCGGCAAGCCCGCCATATCGATCACCGGCACGGTCACGACATCTGGCAGCGTGTACTGGCCGATCCGCAGCACGTACTCGCCGTGGGGCAAATCACCCGGCAAATCAAGGCTAAATTCATAACCGATGATGTCGCCGTGCTGCCAGTTGGCCGCTGGATAAACCGCCATATCGATCTGTGCCCAACGTTTGCCCTGCCTGTCAAACAACTGGGTCGTCCACTGATACAGCGCAGGTGCCGGCACCTCGTCCACGCGCACGTAGATCTCAATCGTCCCCGTCTGGCCCGACAGCAACCGACCCGAATTCGCCAGCATCACGCTTGCACCGTTCGCCCAGCGGGCCATCGCTAAGCCGGTCGTGCCAAACTTGAGCGAAGCATAGGGCGACACCGCGTAGATGTCAGCCGCTTGCTCGCCCGCACGCAGGGCCACCCGCCCAATCGGCTCACGCCCGACCACCGGGCGCGGCATCACCCCATCGGGCACGAAATCGATCTGAATGTTCGTTTCTTTCGGAAAGACACGGGCCGCACCAAACGCATCCACAAAGCGATGCGGCACGTCGTTCAACAGAAACGAAAAGATTGCCGGATACTCAGCCACCGCTGGATCGACGCCGCGCGTATTGATGATGATCTCCGCCGCGCTGTGATCGGTCTTCGCTTGCACTGCCTCACGCACGATCGATTCGTAATAGCCGATCGGCAGGCCCGCCCCGCCGGGCGTGGGCCGCGACGCCAGAAAACTCTGCAAAACCAGTGTGTGCTGCGTCTGCACGGCAGCGACCACCAACAGCGCGGCAAGCATGATGAACTTCGGCCACTTCGGCGATCGCGCGATTAACCAACCGATCAACAAAAACTGCACCGGATACAAAATGATAAAGTAGTGGGGATACACCGGCGTGCGATGGCCAAACTGCGTCACGATAGGCAGCACCAGCCACGCGGCCAGCCACCACCCGATCGAACCGCGTGATGACCATGCGCGTGCGATCGCCGATCGAACGACATCGCTCAGCGCCAGCAACAATCCGACAAGAACCAGCACGCCCTCGAGGATAAGCAGTCCATCGGCGGGAATGATCTGCGCCCGATAATTCTCAAACTCCTGCGGCCCCGCCAGCGAATGAATCTCCTGCCCGATAGTCGTAATCCACGCCAGATGCGGCGTCGAATCATCCACCGTTACCGGCTGCGACGTCATCGCCATCAGGCGCGTCACGCTGGGCCACCCGCGCAAGCCATCCGCAATCAGAAACGGCGCAAACGCGGCCACGACGAGCAAACCTGTCACGGCCACCGCTTGCCACTTCACGCGCTTCACAAACGCGATGAACCACACCGCGCTCACCGGGATCAAATATACTGCGGAGTAGTGCAGTTGGATTGCCGCGGCCAGCATCAAGCCGTGCCCGATCAACGACCAGCGTTTGCCTTCGACAAACGCGCGATAGCCGAACCACGCCCATAACATCACAAATGGCGGCAATAAATCCTGCGCCCACACTTTGCGCGAATGGATAACGGCCCACGGCGACACCGCAAACAACAATGTTGCGATCAACGCCGCGCTCTGCACGCGCGCGCCACGCGAGTCAAACGACTTGCGCGCCAGCCCATAACACGCGATCACCGCCAGCACATTCAGCGCCGCGATGAAGCCCGTCGCCACGATCGGGCTGGTCGAGATCGCATACGGAATCGCCAGCACCCACGCCGCCAGCGGCGGATTGACGACGCCCACCGACGAACCGATGCCCGTCAGCGGAATCTGGCCGTGCCGCGCCATGTCGTAGGCCAGTTGCGACAGATGCGCTTCGTCGAGTTTGAACTCAGTCCAGTCGAGATGATTCAGGCGGAGATAAGCGGCCAACAACAGAACAACGAACAGCGTAATACGTAATGCGTAATGCGTAACGGGCGAGGCGTGGTGCGTCCTACGGGGCGGCTTCGCACGGGTGCGTGATGCGTGAATGGGCGCGCTCATAGGGCAGGCTCCGGCCTGAGGGGCAAACGCGCCAATATGGCCCGGCGCAATTGCCACGTGTCGCCGTGCGCGGCATGCGCCAGCCACGCCCGGACACTCGCGCGAAAATCCAGCCGGGACTGCTCTCCGGCGCGCACTTGCGCGCACAACCAGGTTA
>JACRBO010000878.1 GCA_016219235.1 Chloroflexota bacterium | reverse complement strand
GCACAATTGGGCTTTGATACCGAGTTGCAGAGTCAGGAGCGCGGCGTGATCTGGCAACAGGCCGATCAGGTGGTGTACGCGTTTACGCTCAACACCACCGCCGAGGTTGCACCGCTGCTACGTGCTGGCGCGTCGTCCGGTGTGTTAGTCTTGCCCGGCGGGCGCGCCACGCTGCTTCAGCATAAACTCGCGCGCGATCCGCGCCTGTCTCAAACGGCGTGGCAGGTGTTGAAATTCAGTTCGCTCAGGCAAGTGGCTCAATCGAGTGCGTTGACGCCCGCAACGTTTCAACTGGCCTTTGGCCTGAAATCGTCGATCGAGCAGCCGGCGATTCAATTTCAACTGTGGCAGTAAATCACGACAAGATGACACGGTGACGGGGTGACAAGGTGATCTGGTTGACGAGCTCACCCCTTCATCTTGTCACCTTGTCAGACATCCACCGACCCCGCCGGCTCCACATGAATCGTGATGTGATCGAGCTGAGGCAGGGCTGCGCGCAGTTCGCGCTCGACGTGCTCGGCCAGCAAATGCGCCTCGATCAAAGGTGCATCGCCGGGCGCGTGACAGTGCAGGGACACATCGATGCGCTGCGGGGCGTGGCTGTGCCGCAAGATGACGTGATGGCACGCGCACTCACCGGCCACCTGATCGGCAATGGCTACGATTTGATCGCGCAATTTGTCGGCCTCAAGCCCGCTGAGCAGCAGCGGAAAATCACCGGGCAGCGTCGGCTCGATGTGCGTGACGATGTCGGATACTTTGGGTAGTTCGCGGCGCGCGCGCAATTCAAACTCGCTGACCAGCGTGTGCGACTCCGCCAGTGACAGCGTCGAGTTGACTTCCACATCGACATCGACCAGATAGTGGCCATCCATCACATCGATGTGAATGTTGTGTACGCCCAGCCCCAGGCCGTCGGCTAACGCCCGCAGCCGCACCGTGATCGCGTCCCATTCGGACAGCGGCGAGGTGTCGCCCGGCTCGATGTGTACCACCGCATCCACCAGCCCCGGCACACGTTCTTGCAGCTGACGCTCAACCTCACTGGCGATGGCGTGGGCCTGCTCGGTCGCCATCGCCGGATCGACCTTGATGTGCAGGTCCAGATGCACATCGTCTTCGCGGCCGCGGCTGCGAACTTTGGTGGCAAACCACACGCCCGGCACATTGCGCGCGATGTCTTCCACGACGTGCGGATCGACCATGGCGCTGTCAGTCAAGACCTCGGATGTCTCGCGCAGAATGCCGTAGGCCGATCGGAACACGTAGGCCACGATGCCCAGCGCCACGACGATATCCAGCCACGGCAGCCCGATTTGCGATCCGATTAGACCGGCCAGCGCGGCCAGCGACACAAAGATGTTGACGCGGGTGCTGGTGGCATCGGCCATGAGCACGTCGCTGCCCAGTTGGCGCGCGCGTTTGCTTTCATACCAGACGATGAAGATGTTGAGCGGCAGCGTCAGCAGAATCAGCGCCAGCGCTTCCACCGTCACTACAGGCGGTTGGCCGCCGCCCAATCGCTCGAAGACGTCTTGCAGCACTTCCCAGCCGGCCAGCAGCATCAGGCCCGCGATCGCCAGCGTGGCGATGGTCTCGTACGTGCGGCGGCCATACGGATGATCGGCGTCGGGCGGCTCGGCGGCAGCGCGCAGCCCCAGCAGGCCGATGACGTTGGACGACGAATCGACCAGGGCGTTGAAGGCGTCGGCGATGACGGCGATGGAGCCGGTGAGCGCGCCGACAAAAAACTTGATCGCAGTGACGATCAAGTTCAGGAGCATAATGCCGATCAACACGCGGCGCACCGCGCGCTGATACTGGTGGGGGGTCAAATGAGGCGTGGACACGCTGCCGATTATACGCGATGGCCCCATCGGCGGCAATGGACGTTTTACACTTAACGGGCGACAAAGATCACGTTGGCCTGCGGTATAATGCACACACCTCGCACCGTGGAGAAGAACATGCCCCAACACTCGGAACACCGTTTTGCCGCCGCCGATGGCTGTGAGCTCTACGCGCAGACCTGGGCCGCCGATCACACGCGCGCGCACCTCGTCATGGTGCACGGGCTGGGCGAGCACAGCGGGCGTTACCAGAACTACGTGGATTACTTTGTGCCGCGCGGCTTTACGCTGCACGGAGCCGATGCGCGCGGGCATGGCCGATCGGGCGGGAAGCCGGGCTACATCGATCGATTTGATCAGTACGTGGCCGACATCGATCGGCGGGTGGCGCACATCCGATCGGCTGATCCGGCGACGCCGCTGTTTGTTCTGGGGCACAGTCTTGGCTCGTTGATGACGTTGAAATTCGGGCTGGATCGTCCCGCCGGATTGAGCGGTATCGTGGTGACGGGCACGGCGCTGCGCGATGCGCTGGTGATGCCCAAATGGAAGCGCAGCCTGGCGGGTGTGTTGAGCAATGTGACGCCGTCTTTGAAAATGGATAACGGTGTGTTGACGAAGTATCTGTCGCACGATCCGGCGGTGATTGCCGCTTTCGAGGCCGATCCGCTGACGCATCACTGGGGTACGCCGCGGCTGGCGACGGAAGCGGAAAGAGTGCGGACCGAACTCTATCGGCGGGCGGGCGAATGGTCGGCGCCGCTGTTGATGCTGCACGGCGGCGATGATCGAGTGTGTCTGTCGGAAGGCGCGCGGGCTTTTGCGCAACAAGTCCCGACGGCGCTGGTGACGTATCGCGAGTTTGACGGCCTGTATCACGAGATTCACAACGAACGCGAGCGGGCGCTGGTGTTTGGTGAAATCGAGGCGTGGCTGGAGGCGCGGCTGGCGACGCCACCGACGGCGGGTTAGGATGTTTGGGGGATGGACACGGCGGTTCAATCAAGCATACACTGAGGAAAAGGACGAAGGGGGGTGATGACGATGCTATATCTACCTGGCGAACGCGGACAGGGCCTGATCGAATATGCCCTGATTCTGGCGTTGGTCGCGTTGGTGGTCATTTTGGTGCTGTCGCTGCTCGGTCCGGCCATTGGCAATGTGTTTTCCAATCTATATCAGAATCTCTAATCACTTTCATGCTGGCCGACCCAAAAGCCCTTCGCAGACGCGAGGGGCTTTTGAATCTCCGGGGTATACCCGCGGGCGTGGAAGCCTGCTCGGCTGTGATCGTGCTACCGCTACTTATCCCGCATGATCTGGCCGTACAGACTGGCGGCGGGGCCGTCGTCGCGGCCGGTCTGGCGATCGCGCCAGCGATCTTTGAAGTCGCCCAGTTCGCGGTTCAGCGTCATCCAGTCCTCGACCCACAGTACCAGGCCGCGATTGTCCGCCGTGAACATCAGATTGCTGAGCCAAAACTTCAGCGTGGTCAAGCTCATCGGCCAGTTGGCCATATCGATCACGAGCGCGGTCTGGCCGCCCACTTTGTCGTCGAGCACGATGCTGCGTTCGGCGCGCGACAGTTTCTCGCGATGAAAGACCTGGAACAAGGGATTGGGCCGCGTCTCTTTCATGCGCTTGTACGAGATCACGATGGGGTACAGCGGCGTCTGAATTTTGAGGTTCTTTTCGGTGCACTGGACGTAGGGAATCTGGCTGGCAACGGTGCGGAATAGCGCAATCAGAAAGACAATGACGCCGGCCACCAGCAAAATCCAGTCGTAGTCCGGCCCCCACGGAATACGCTCCCAGAATGAAGCGGGCGCCAGGTTCAGCGCCACGTAGAAGGCAAAGAACAAAAAGGCGACGAAGAAATATAAGCCGCGATGGTCACGATAGCGCCGGCGAAAAACGAGCAGCGAGTGGCGTTTGCCTGCCTGTTTCATACTGACCTCCCAAGTTTGATCCACGAATCTACACGAATCAACGCGAATGAATGAAGAGATTCGAGGCGATTCGTGGAGCGGTTTATCCGGCCTGACGATGTTGATAAGCGTCGCAGTGTTTCCGCAATGAACAGACCTCGCACAGGGGGCGCTGCGCTTTGCACACTTTGCGCCCGTGCTGTATGACGAGCAGGTGAAACGGTTGATACCAGTCCGACGGCACGAGCGCTTCCAGAATTTCGTGCGCCTGATCGGCGGTTGTTTTTGGCGGAATCAGCCCCAATCGCCCTGTGACCCGATGGATGTGCGTATCGACCGGGAAGGCGGGTTTGCCCAGCGCAAACAATAGCACGATCGAGGCGGTCTTTGGCCCAACGCCATCGAGCGAAGTAAGCCACGCTTTGGCCTCCGCCGTGTCCATGTCGGCCAGGAAACTCAGATCGAGTTGGCCGCGCTCCGCCGTGATGCGCTCCAGCACTTTTTGAATGCGCGGCCCTTTTTGATTGGCCAGCCCCGCCGGTTTGATGGCCTCGACCACGGCCTTTGTCGGCGCATCGCGCACGGCCGCCCACGTCGGGAAGGCCGATCGGAGGGCGCGGTAGGCTCGATCGCGATTGAGGTCGTTCGTGTTCTGGCTGAGAATCGTGTTGATCAGTTCGTCGAGTGGATCGATCGGCTCCCAGTTTGATCGCGCTTCCGATGGATCGATCAAGCCGACCGTGCCTGCCCAGCTCGGGCGCGCGGGCAGGCCATACGCTTCGACGAGCAGGCGCTGGACGGCGCGGACTTTGGCTTTGAGTGAGCGGGTGTCAGGCGCGGTCGAAGATGTCATCGAATTTGATTATACTACGTTACCGACGAACGTCACGCCAAAAAACGGCCTGTCGGCGCTCACTGGCCGCTCGGACTGGTGCTATACTCGTTACGCATCGATGTCAATCGATGCGCTCCCACCCATCCCTCAAGGAGTTGCTTATGAACCACACCATGAAGGCCCTCGTCAAGCAGACCCGCAGTGCCGGCTTGACGCTGATGCAGCGCGACATTCCCGTCATTGGCCCTAATGACGTGCTGATCAAAGTGCGCGCGACCTCGATTTGCGGGACGGACCTGCACATCTATAACTGGGATACCTGGTCGCAAGGGCGCGTGAAGACTGTGCCGATGATTCAGGGTCACGAGATTTGCGGCGACATCGTGGAACTGGGCCGCAACGTCACCGAGCGCAAAGTGGGCGACTTTGTCTCGTGCGAAAGCCACATCGTCAATTACAACGGCGAATACTACCGGCACAATCTGGGGCATGTGGCGCCGGAGACGAAGATCATCGGCGTCGATCGCGACGGCTCATTTGCGGAGTACATCGCGATGCCGTGGCAGAATGCGTGGGTCAATCCGCCGGATATGCCCACGGAAGTGGCCGTGCTGCGCGAGAACTTTGGCAACGCCATCCACACGGCGTTTGCCGCTGAAGTGAAAGACAAAATCGTGTTGATTACGGGCTGCGGGCCGGTGGGGTTGATGACGCTGCTGGCCGTGCGCGGGCGCGGCGCGAAGACCATCATCGCCAGCGACATCAGCGATTACCGCCGCAACTTCGCCCAGCGGCTCGGTGCGGATTACACGAACAATCCGCGCGAGAACGATCTGGTGCAGCTGGTCAAGCACGTCACACACAACGAAGGCGTCGATGTGCTGCTGGAGATGTCGGGTGCGGCGACGGCCATTCAGCAGGGCTTCTCGCTGGTGCGCTACGCGGGCGACGTGGTCGCCTTCGGTTTGCCTACCCGCCCGATCGAGTTCGACATCGCCAACGCGGTGATTTTTAAGGGCATCACCGTGCGCGGCATCGTGGGCCGCAAAATGTGGAGCACCTGGGAGCAAAGCGACGGCCTGCTGCTGAACAACCTGGTCGATCTCAAACCCATCGTCACGCATCAGTATAAACTGGAAGAGTACGACAAGGCGTTCGCGACGATGGAGAGCGGCGAGAGCGGCAAAGTGATGATGTGGGTGGCGTGACGAGTGACGAGTGACGAGTAACGAGTAACGAGTAACGAGTGATTGTACTCATTACTCGTTACTCATTATCTTCAACAGGAGTCAAGCATGTCCAACAACAAACTCACCTGGCTAGAGAACGAACTTCAAGGTCTCAAAGATCAAGGCCTGTTCAACACCATCCGCACGATCGGATCGGCGCAGGGCGCGTGGATCGTGGTCGATGGGAAGAGGGTGCTGAACTTCTGCTCGAATAACTATCTGGGCGTGGCCGATCATCCCAGGATGAAAGCGGTGGCGCAGGCGGCCATCGCGAAGTACGGCACCGGCCCGGCGGCCGTCCGATCGATCGCGGGCACGCTCGATCTGCATGTCGAGTTGGAGCGGCGGCTGGCCGCGTTCAAGGGTGTCGAGGACGCGCTGTACGTCCAATCGGGTTTCGTGGCGAATCAGGCCGCCATCGCGCCGCTGGTCGGCAAAGAAGACGTCATCTTCACCGATCGACTGAACCACGCCAGCATCATCGACGGCTGTCGTTTGAGCAGCGCGAAGATCATCGTCTACGATCACTGCGACGTGGCCGATGCCGAGGGGAAGATCAAAGAGCATCTGCCGCAATATAGGCGCGGCTTACTCGTGACCGATGGCGTGTTCAGCATGGACGGCGATGTGGCCCCGCTCGACAGGATTTGCGACCTGTGCGACCGATACGGCGTGATCTCGATGGTGGACGACGCGCACGGCGAGGGTGTGCTGGGGCGCGGCGGGCGCGGCATCGTCGATCACTTTGGGCTGCACGGCAAGTTCGATGTAGAGATCGGCACGCTGAGCAAGGCTTTCGGCGTGGTGGGCGGCGTCATCGCGGGCAAAAAGGTGCTGGTCGATTGGATGCGCCAGCGTGGGCGGCCGTTCTTGTTCTCCAGCGCGACCACAGCAGCGGACACCGCGGCGTGCCTGGCGGCGGTCGATCTGCTGGAAGAATCGACCGAGCTGGTGGATCGATTGTGGGCCAATGCGAAATTGTTCCAGACCGAGATGGCGAAGTTAGGCTTCAACACCGGCCACAGCGAAACGCCGATCACGCCGGTGATTCTGGGCGAGAATCAGGTGGCGCAGCAGTTTAGCCGCAAGTTGTTCGAGCGGGACATCTTCGCCATGCCGATTGTGTTCCCGACAGTGCCCAAAGGCACGGCCCGCATCCGCGTGATGATCAGCGCGTCGCATTCGGCGGCGGATTTGGAGCAGGGGCTGGAGGCGTTCCAGCAGGTGGGGAAAGAGTTGGGCGTGATCTGACGAGTAACGAGTGACGAGTGAACGAGGCCGCTCAAGTTGAGGGGCCTCGTTTAGTCTCTAGACAGCGATAGGACAGGTTGATGGAAAGAGAACTACTTCTGGCTGGACCCGGAAAATGTTAAATACCGAAATTCATACGAAACGCCCCGCCCGCCATCTTTGTGGATCACCACATGCCAGACATACTGTTCACCGAGCGTAAAACCAGCAGGCAGTGAAGTCAGAGAATAGCTGCTGACGTATCCTAACAAGGGGCTTGACCATACAACGGTCTCGGTGGCGGCATCCCATAATTCTAGTTGGTAACTGTCAGATGGCGAAGTAGCCCGCAACGTCCATTGAAAAGCGCGCGGAAACCCCGTCGTGATTCCACCGGCCGGCGCGACCAGAGGAACCGTTGCGATATCGAAGCTGGCAACCGACACTGCTTGTCCCGCGATATAGGAATAGATAGGACTGCTGTCCCACGCACCAACATAGTCGGGGTCAGCTGTGTTGCCATAGTTCAAGAACCTCACAAAGTACTTCTCGTTTGCCCCTAAGCTCTCAGCCATAGGAAATTGATAAGAACCATCAGCCTCGGTCGATGTCGATTGCTTCAGTTGATCACAACTCCAGTAGGTCCCCATGTTGTGGCAGTGTTCCAAAGAGACTCGAACGCCGGCAATTGGATATCCTTGGTACGTGACTTGGCCGTGGATGGTGTCACTGGGTGGCTGTGTCACAATAAACGACTGCACATTGCTCCACGCGCTATCCCCCCATGAATTCGTCGCTTTGACGCGATAGAAGTACGTACCGATAGGCCGATTAAATGTCGTCCACGGCCCATGTGTCCCAGTGTATCGAACAATCGGACTTGAGAAAGCAGCATCGGTGCTTTCTTGCAGGGTATAAGTGACAGCACGACTGGCAGGCACCCAAGTCACATAGTAACCATTACTTCCTATGGTGTTGATCGGATTCAGTACTGGCGCGTCTGGAACCGGCGGCCAGTGCAGCAACACCAACGGCAGGTACGTGTGCCAGGTTGGGCCTTGAATGAGGGTCGTGTCGATCGACTCGCTGGTGAGTGTGGGGGATGTCTGCGAGGTCGCTGTGATGATAGCGGTATCGAGCGTGCCGCTAACCACCCCCGACGCCACGGTGACCTGGAGCAAGACTGTCGTGGTTAACCCTGCCTCCAGTTGTACCGGCAGGGTCAATGCTTCAGTTGGGCCATAGAGTTCCACCGGCCAGCCTTGTGACGAGGTAGCCGTCAGCGCGAAACTGTCGGTGAGGGCAGTTACGTTCGTCAGTACGTGCGTGAAGGTCACAATGTTGCCCGCAGAGATGGTCTGACTGTAACCGGGGGAGAGGAGATCTGAAGTTGTCGCCTGCCGCGGCTCGATTGGAACACTCGTCCATACCGAAGCCGCCTGCGTCACCAGCACCTGTTGGCTGAGCAGAAAAACGAACAGTGCACCAACAACCACAGATAATCCACTGAGTAACTTTTGCTTATGCATGATAGGTCTTCACCCTGTGCTTCGGGCACGTCATCTCCGTGCCGAGTTACCCAAGACCATGTGACGGATCAAGCGGTCCATCGGATGATTTCGGCTGGAGACATTGTAGAGGATAAACCCATTATTTCAATACGCTTAACAACCTATTTTTGCCTGAGGAATGTCACTTTGAGGCGGCGGCGCGTTGCTCGATCGAAGTGGTGTGATGCTCAAGTTGGATATGCTAATATGTATCAGCGGAATTGCGATTCTTGAGCCGGGCATCGGGTTACTTTGCGAGGAGAAACAGAGTCGAGTCTATGCCGGGAATTTGGTGAATCTGATACGCTTGGCGAATGCCTCGCCCCTACTTCACGCCCACATGAATCGCCACGGTGCTCATCATCAAGCGGCGATACTTCACCTCACGCAGACCGGCGCGCTGCATGATGGCCTTCAATTCATCGGATGTCAGGATTTCGTTGACGGACTGCGGCAGGTAGGTGTAGGCATCGCGCTGGCTGCTGATGAGTCCGCCGACGTGTGGGCCTGATTCGGCCCACACCTGTGTTATACTCGATATAGCACGCTAAATGCGGAGGCAGACATGGCAACTAACCTGTTGACGATCCCCTATTCGGATGAGTTGTTGCTCTCGTTGAAAGAATCGCCAGCGGAGTTCGAAGCCGAGGCCCGGTTGCTGCTGGCAGTGAAACTGTACGAACTGGGGCGGTTGTCCACTGGCACTGCTGCGCGGCTGGCCGGTCTGAGCCGCGTTGAGTTTATCTTTTCGCTGAATCGATTTAAGTTATCGCCGGTGGGTGTGGAGCCGCACGAACTGGCCGAGGATTTGGCGAATGCCTGAATCGTCGCGTCGGGTGATCGTTAATGCGACACCGCTCATCAATCTGTCTTTGATCGAACACCTCGGCTTGTTGAAGCAACTGTATGGAGAGGTTCTCATGCCTCCGGCCGTACAGGCTGAACTGCTGGCCGGCGGAGCGGGGCGCGTGGGCGTCACCGACGTGCCCCATGCCGGGTGGATTCGGGTTATGCCGCTGCGTGATCCGCGCCGCGCTGAATTGTTGCTGACCGATTTGGACCGTGGCGAAGCTGAGGTTATTGCTCTGGCGCAAGAACTGGCTGCTGCTCTCGTGATCATTGATGAACGTCTGGCACGCAGACACGCCAGACGCCTTGGGTTAAATCTGACAGGCACACTGGGAGTTTTGTTGCGGGCCAAACAACAAGGATTACTGCCGGCCGTGAAACCGCTGATCGATCAACTTAGGGCCGGCGGTATCTGGTTAAGCGATGTGTTGGTGACGGAAGCGCTGAAGTTAGCCGATGAATAACGCGTAAATCAATCACGCTGTATTATCGAGGCCGCTGAAGTAAGCGGCCTCGGTTTATTTGATCCCCACATGAATCGCGACCGTGCTCATCATCATCAGCCGCCGATAGACTACGTTCCGCAATCCCGCGCGTTCCATGATGGCCTTCAATTCATCGGGCGTGAGGGGATTTATTGCAGGTTTTCCAAATCGGCCAGGTCCTGATGCCGTCCGGTCGCGCGTTTGTTTTTCTTGAGGTTTTCAAGATCGATGAAATCCACACGAACTCCGTCCAGTTTGATCTCGACCCGTGAGGGATAGCACGCCGCAAACTCAACACCAGGTAGCGCGGTGAACAACTCAATTCGATTGGGTGGGTTGCCCAATTGAACGATCTGATCGTCTGTCAAAAAATCTGCGGCAGTGAGGCCCAGCGAACCAAATCCAAATTGATCCAGGGCTTTGAGTATGCTGGCAGCGTTTTCCGGGCTGACTTCGATCCAGATATCGATGTCTTTGGTGTAGCGCGGATGGCCGTGCACAGCCACCGCATAACCGCCGACAACCAGATACCGGACTTGATTAGCGTTTAACGATTCGATAAACTCTTTGAAGTCCTGGTTCAGCATCGTATCTCCAGCGGTGATACTCTTGCCGGATCTCTTCCAACGCGGCCAGGCGCGCCTCGTAAGATTGAGACTGCCAGTAGGCAAAATCGCTGACGGCCTGGCCGAGTTTTAGTTTGGTGACGACTCGCCGTACTTGACCGGTTTCCATGCCTGTATTGTATGCTGAATGAGGTGACATGACAATTGGCTGTTTTAGCGTCGAGGGCACATCATGTCCGAATGTTTCTATCGGGCATCCAGCGGCATGGCCGACAACGATGTGGATTGTCCAGTGGATTCCCGCCGAAAAACACGCGGGAATGACTTACTTCACCCCCACATGAATCGCGACCGTGCTCATCATCAAGCGGCGATACTTCACCTCGCGCAGGCCGGCGCGTTCCATGATGGCCTTCAATTCATCGGGCGTGAGGAATTCGTTGACGGACTGCGGCAGATAGGTGTAGGCATCGCGCTGCCCGCTGATGAGGCCGCCGACGAAGGGCACGATCTTGTTAAAGAAGAACAAGAAGAATGGGCGCAACAAATTCTTCGGCGGCTTGCTAATTTCGAGGCAGATCACGCGGCCGCCCGGTTTCACCACGCGCAATTGTTCGCGGAAGGCACGTTCGCGATCGATGAAGTTGCGCACGCCGAAGCCGCTCGTGACCGCATCGAAGGTGTTGTCGGGATACGGCAAATGCAGCGCATCGGCGGAATTCCAGCGGATTTTCTCCGCGCCGGGTTTGCCTTGCCCCGTGCGCATCATTTCGAAGGTGAAGTCGCTGCCGATGGCGAGCGCGTCCGGGTGTTGCTTCAACGCCTCGATCAGGATGTCGCCTGTGCCGGTGGCTACGTCGAGGATGCGGGCCGCCGGGCCAAGCTGCGCCAATCGGATGACGGTCTTGCGCCACGCGCCATCGCGCCCGCCCGTCATCAAACGGTTCATCAAATCATAGCGGCCGCTGATGCGGGCAAACATCCCCTGCACATAGGCCGCGCGTTCCTGTCCCTGTAGATGCGTCATAGTCTCTCATTTGGGACACAGATGAACACAGATTTCACGGATTTTTGTAATCTGTGTTCATCTGTGAAATCTGTGTCCGATATTTACGCCACGAATTTCCACGGGCACCAGCGGCGCTCCAGCCAGTCGATGAAGAAGTACAGCACCAGCCCCAGCATGCCCATCGCCACCGCGCCCGCGTAAGTGGCCGCGTAATCAAACAGCGTGCTTGACGTGTAGAAGATGTAATAGCCCAGCCCCAGCAGCGTCGCCGTCGTTTCAGTGATATACAACACGGCGACCGCCGTGCCGACGCTCAAGCGCAGCGACGTCAACACGGCGGGCAACGACGCAGGCAGATACACAAAACGAAACAGCGCGCGGCGGCCCGCCCCGAGCGACTTCACCGAGTTCAACAATTCCGGCCGCAGACCGGCGGCGTCGTCGCGCACCGGCACCAGAATCTGAAAGAACAGAATCAACACGATGGTCAGAATCTTGGCGACATCGGTCGCGCCGAAAAACAGCAGAATGATCGGCAGAAACACGATCTTGGGAATGGGGTACACAATCGCGACGATGGGTGAAAAAATCCGATTGAGGATCGGAATCTGCCCCATGCCCAAACCGGCG
>JACRBO010000885.1 GCA_016219235.1 Chloroflexota bacterium | reverse complement strand
CATCGAACAGATACAGCCCGCCGCCGTTGTTCGCGGCCTGATTCTGCAAGATGGTGGTGTTGCCGCCCAGCGAGTAGATGGTAGAGTGGCTGGCGTAGATGCCGCCGCCCTCGTAAGCGGTGTTGCAGCACGGCGCGCTTTCGCCGATGAAACTGGACGTCGTCAGCGTCACGACCGCACTGCCCGACGCAAAGATCGCACCGCCGCGCCCGGTTGCTCCCAGCGCCTGATTCGCGTGAACGTCGGCGTTGCTCAGGTACAGCGTGCCGCCGCTGACATACGCGCCGCCGCCGTCGGTGGTGGAGCAGTTGCCGGTGAGGTCGCTGCCGGTATCCAGCGCGTTCAAGCGCCCGTACACGATCGCGCCGCCGCCCGCCGAACCGGTGTTGTACTGAACCAGGGAGCCGTTGGTCAGCGTGACCTGACTGCCACCGCCGATGTACAGACCGCCGCCGCTGGCGCCGTTGTTGTGAACCAGATCGGTGTTGTCTAACGTCGCGTGACTGCTGCCCAGCAAATCCAGTCCCGCGCCGAACGACGAACCCCAGCCGATCTTGAGATTCTTCAACGTCACGCTGCTGCCGCCCGTCAAATCGATGGTGCTACTGCTGCTGGCCGCATCGATGCGCGATACCGTGCCGGTGACGATGGCCGTGCAGCTGGCGTTGTAGCCGCCCTCGATGGTGATGGCCTTGCCGTTGATGTCGATGTTCTCTGCGAAGAAGTCGCCCACCACGCGCACGGTCTGGCCGTTGGTCGCGGCGTTGATGCCTTCTTGCACGGTGTTGTACGCGCACGCGCCGTTAACGCCAACCCTTAAGGCATGCGGGGCTGTTGGGACTGAATAGGCAATCGGGCTGTTGCGAGCCGCGATTTGCTCCCTGGCTTCGACGACTTCGCTATCGATCACTTCGCGCACTTCAGCATCCGATCGATCCGCAAACGCGATCACGGCTTCCGGCCCCGCATTGCGCGCCGCATCAAAGTCGCGCAGCGCGTTGGCGATCCGATCAGGCTCGCTTGAACGTGAAGATACGATCGGAGTATTGGGCAAATCTTCTTGCGAAGTAAAGTTGGCTAACGGTCCGCCCGCACCCGATCGGTCTTCCGCGCGATCGAGCGGCCCTTGCAGCGCGAAGTCATCGCCTTCGCTGTTGCGAATCAACGTTGACATTGCCAGCAGCGGCGTGTTATCGACGGTGGCCTGACACAAGCCCGCATTCAACACGCGGCAGCCCTCGCAGGCCAACGAATAATCCTGCGGGCCTTGCGGCACCGTCGTGCCGATGACGCGCACCAACCACGTGCCTTTCTGCGGCGAAGTGACCGTGACCTGCTCTTGATTGTCGCGGTTATTCACGCCGCGCGTGGCGAGGTTGGCGGGGTTCGTTGGATCGAGAATCCACGATCGCCACAGTGTGCCATCGGGCGCGACCAGTTCCAGATTCAAGTTGTTGATCAGCGCCGTCGCCGCGTTGAAGGTCGCTTCGTAATCGTCCCACGCCAACGACACTTGCGCGGGGATGGCGGTATCGGTGACGGCGAAGGTATACCAATCGGTTTCGCCCTGCGCGACGTTGGCTTGCTGCAGGCCGCGCCGCATGATCAGATCGACCGCCTGTTGAATGCGCACCTGCCCAAAGCCCCATTGATAGTCCGGTCCCGCATTGCCGCGATCGTCGGCGGTCTGCATCAGCAGCGCCTTGGCCGTGGACGGCCAGAAGTTGGCGCTGGTCGAATACGTCGTGCGATACTGTTGCAACATCAACGCGATGCTGCCCGCGACCGCGGGTGACGCCATCGACGTGCCCTGCATCACGTCGTAAGGATAGCAGTAGTCGTCGCCGGAGCCGTCGCAGTTGCGCGAAGAGTTGTTGATGAAGGCGTTGGGCACGGTGGACTTGATGCCGCCATCGCCGCCGATCTGTTCGCCGCCTGCCACCACGATGGGCTTGATGCGCCCGTCGTCGGTGGGTCCCCACGAACTAAACGTGGTCATGCTGCTGTCGTTGGTGTTGGACGCGCCCACGTGAATAGGGTTCTTGGCCGCGGCCGGCGGCGCGCTCGTGCCGTAGCCGGTGGCGCTGCATGTGCTGGGCCGCTCGTTGCCCTGCGCCCACGTAGCGATGTACTTGTCGCCCACGCCGACGACCGCGTTGCCGCCGCGAATGATCTGATCCATTAGCACACTGGTCGCGCCGTAGTTGCCCATCAAGGTGCAGCTCAATGGGTAGTTGACGTAGATATTGGAGCCGAGGCTGGCATTGCCCACATCCGCCCCGTAGGTGTTTTGCGCTGCGGCCCAGTCGGCTTCGATGTCGCCGGGGTTGTTGTAGAACAACATGCCCACGCCGTTCCACTCGTAGCCGTAAGAGATGATGTCCGCGCCGGGCGCCATGCCGCGCCATTGCAGCGCTGAGCCACCCGCGCCTGCGCTGAGGCTGCCGCTGCCTGCCGCCGTGCCGGCCACATGGTTCGAGTGATCGCTGAGCGGGGCAACGTCGGGCACGGTGATGCGGCCCGAAAAATCAGGGTGGGTGGCGGTGACAATGCCGCCGTCGTAGATCAAAATATCGATGCCGCTGCCGTTCAGGTTATAGGGCGCGGCCTGCACGGTGTTCACGCCGATCTGCGTGCGGATGCCGTCGTTGGCCTCGCGCAGCGCGGGTTCCGCCGCTTCGATCCATTGAATCGCATCTTCGGCGGCCAGCCCGCGAACGTTGCTCTGCGGCATCTCGACCATCAACATCCGAATGCCGATCACCTCGCCGACGATCTTGCCACCGTGCTTCTCCACCAGCGCACGGCCCGTCTCAAGCGTTTCGTCTTGATGCATCACCACCGAGACCGCCGCTGTGCCATCGGGCGCGAGACTCCAACTGCCCCACTCGCCTGATCGGATCATCGGGTCGAGTTTGTCGTCGACGGTGATCGCGCCCGCCCACGTCACGCCGGGCCGATCGAGGATCGCCGCCGGATCGTTTGCGGGTACGGACGCAATCCACGCGGAATCGGGCACGTAGGCGAGCAACTTCACACCCGATTGATCGAACGCGGCCTTGGCGGTTGTGCCGGGGATATAGTCGAGTTGCACCATCACGTGCATACGCGATTGATCAGTGCGGGCCAGCGAGGCCAGCGCGGCTCGATCGGGTGCGGACGGAACGAATTCGCGTGACTTGAGGTAAATCGTGGGGCCGCTCGGGGCTGATGGTTGAGCAGTAACACTCGGCGCAGGTTGTGCGCTCACCGTTGGGGGCAGCGGCGTGGCAATGCCGATCAGGCTAAACAGCAACGACACAATCAACCCTGAATGCAGGGCACGTAAACGTAACATTGGACTCCTCCCAGAGTGTATCAGTGTGATGCGAGGGTGAGGCAGATTTGGTTAGAATTAGTATAAATCACATCGCGTCAATTATGGGTCAGAGTTCGGTCAAATCGCGGGTGTGGTAAAATTTCCACAGCTAGGAATGCAGTAGCCTCGTCTTTGATTTTGTTGGGCATGCCGCTTTGGCGACTAAAGTCGCAGCAACACCTACACGAAGTCGGCCTACGCCGACTCAAAACCAGCCGACGCAGGTCGGCTTCGTGTGACTGTAGGCGCGAATTCATTCGCCAGCATCGAGGCACACTCGTCTTACGCAGCACGCATTACTCGTTACTGGTTACTCGTCACGTTTCAGGAGTCTCAATGAAGTATCATCTTCACGTCTTCGGCTGCCAGATGAACGAAGCCGATGCCCAACGCGTGGGGTCCGAACTCGAAAAAATCGGCCTCACCCACACCGATCACGCCCGCGAAGCCGACGTCATCGTGCTGGACACGTGCGTCGTGCGGCAGAGCGCCGAAGACAAAGCCTACAGTTACATCACCACGCTCAAGCCCATCAAACAGAAGCGGCCCGATACCATCGTCACGGTCATGGGATGTATGGTGGGCGTCAAGGGCAATGCCGCGCTGAAGAAGCAGTTTCCGTGGGTGGATGTGTTCATGGCCCCCTCGGAAACCGCGCCGCTAGTCAACTTCATGCGCCAGCGCGAAGCGTTTGCAATGATGGAACAGGAAACGAAGCAACGCTTTGCGCTGCAAGATGGCGATCTAGTGTTGCCTGCGCACGAGCGGGGATCGCTGATCGCCGCCCACGTCCCGATCGTGTATGGCTGCTCCCACGCCTGCACGTTTTGCATCATCCCCTTCCGCCGCGGCGTCGAGCGCAGCCGTCCCATCGGCGAGATCGCGCACGAGGTGCGCTCGCTGGCAGAACAGGGCGTGAAAGAAGTGACCCTGCTCGGCCAGATCGTCGATCGCTACGGCAAGGACTTTGACGACGGGCCGGATCTATCGGATTTGCTGCGCGCCATCAACGGCCTCGACGGCATCGAGCGCATTCGTTTCTTAACGTCACATCCCAACTGGATGAACGACAAGTTGCTCGATACAGTGGCTGAGTTACCCAAAGTATGCGAGCACATCGAAGTGCCGGTGCAGGCCGGCGACGACGAGGTGTTGCGCCGCATGAAGCGCGGCTACACCTCGGACGACTATCGCCGTCTGATCGAGAAGATCCGATCGAAACTGCCCCACACCTCGATCGCGACCGACATCATCGTGGGCTTTCCCGGCGAGACTGAGGCGCAGTTCCAGGCGACGTTCGATCTGCTGGACGAACTCAAACTCGACGTGGCGCACCTGGCCAAGTATTCCACGCGGCCCGGCACGGTGGCCGCGCGCAACCTCGGTGATGATGTGAGCGAAGAGGAAAAAGAGCGCCGCTGGCGCATGCTCAACGATCAGCACGAGCGTATTTCAGGGCAGATCAATCTTCGCTATCAAGATCAAGTTGTGGAAGTGCTGGTCGAAGATCGCCACAAGGGCAAGTGGCGCGGCCGCACCCGCACCAACAAGCTGGTATTCTTCGACGATGCCGCCATCGATCGGCGCGGGCAGTTGGTCAACGTGAAGATCGAGAAGACGGGCCCGTGGAGCATGACGGGGACAATGATCAATTCATAATGCACAATGCATAGCGCAGAATTAGAACAAGAAGCGCCCCGGTGATCGCTGCGATCATCGGGGCGCTTGCCTCGTCTACTCATTTACCAATCGACTTGTCTACTTATCTACTTGTTTCCTTGCCTCAATCTTCACCGGCGCTGGCAAGCACCTGCTGATATAGCAAGTCGCTCATATGAAAACCCGCAGCCCGCAAGTCATTCAAAAGTGGTTGAAGACCAGCAATCAAGCCCTGTCGTTTCGCCAGAAGCAGCACACCCAGTGTGCCAATCGCCCGCAAGCCGATCGACCGTGCCCGACGAGTGGCCGCGCGCTCATCAATCAACACCCAGTCGGCGGCAAGTTCTTTGGCTAAAATCAGGGCTTCGCTTTCACCCGCATCCAACGCTTCGGTAAGCAGCTGAACCGCGAGGATGTCGTTGACCGGATTAACAATTAGCCAGGTCGCGCTTCGCAACGCGGTCACGCTGACATCGTCCTGAATCTCGTCGCGCACGGCGGGGGGAATGTGAACACGGCCAAACAGGGCACGCAACAAATCCAGCTGTCCAATACTCGCCAGGGCGATCAGCGGACCGGTGTTGGAAACCACTTCAGCCATGAGCCGCGTCCGCGCTCCAACCGCTTACGGCGGCAACTTCCTCAGCCCACTCGTCAGCAGTCAGGCGGAAATAATCCAGCCCCTTGCGCGCCAACAGCGACACAAAGCCGCGCTTCGTCAGACCCAGGAGCTCGGCCGCCTTGCCACCGGAAATTCGTCCCTCTTGATATAGCCCCAGGACGATAAACTCTTTAGCCACTTCCGTGGCCTGTGATTGCGCGCCCAGCAACGCTAGAAAATCGGTGGGTAGTGCAATTTGCAAAGTTGCAGTCGTGGACATCATCAGCCCCCGTCTCGTTATTCCTCAGTCAAAT
>JACRBO010000882.1 GCA_016219235.1 Chloroflexota bacterium | reverse complement strand
TCGGCGTCACCGCTGCTCAAGCGGCCGCGCACGCCGCGCCACGCACCGAAGGCGTGATCTACGATCGCGTTATTCCGACGCTGTGCGAGCAGTGCGTCTGGCGCTGCGGCGTGCTGGCGAAGGTGAACGGCGATAAGCTCGTCAAGCTGGAAGGCAACCCCGATCAACCGCATTCACGCGGCAAATTGTGCGGACGCGGCCAGAGCGGCATCATGACCGCCTACGATCCCGATCGCATCAAGTTCCCGATGGTGCGCGCGGGCGAACGCGGCGAGGGCCGCTATCGCCGCGCGTCATGGGACGAGGCGCTCGATCTGACGGCGCAGGCGATGCTGGACATCAAGCAGAAATACGGCGCGGAAGCGATGATCTTTTCCGCAACTCACAATCTGAGCCAGCCGCTCTTCGAGAATCTATTGTACGGTTTCGGTTCGCCCAACTACGGCACGCAGCGCAGCCTGTGCTTCAACGCCATGATCGTGGCGAATCAAATGACCTTCGGCATGGAAGAACCGGGCCGCGATTACACGAACGTGAAGTACATCATCTTGACGGGTCGCAATCTGACCGAAGCCATTTCGACTTCGGAAACGGGCGATCTGATCGAATCGCTGGCGCGCGGCGCGAAGGTGATCTATCTCGATCCGCGCTTCACCAGGACGGCGGGCAAAGCGACCGAATGGCTGCCGATCAAGCCCGGCGCCGATCTAGCTTTCCATCTGGCTTTGATTAACGTGATCATCAGCGAGAATCTTTACAATAGTGAATTCGTTGCCAAAAACACGGTCGGCTTTGAGGAACTGCAACAGTCGAGCGGCTCGTACACACCCGAGTGGGCCGCGCCGCTGACCGAGATTCCGGCAGACACCATCGCCCGTATCGCCCGTGAATTTGCAGCGGCGGGTGTGAATGCGCTGGCGCACAATGGCTGGCGCACCAGCAACTTCGTCAATTCGTTCCAGACCGAACGCGCGATTGCGATTCTCAATGCGTTGGTCGGCAACTGGGGCCACACCATGATCGCGGCGGGTGGTGAGGGCGGCGGCCTGAAGTTGGGCGTGCCCAGGCAGCCCGGATATCCTCGCATCCGCGCCCAACGGCTCGATGGCGTTCCGTGGAAGTATCCACTGGTGCCATTGAAGATCGGCGTGTTTCAGGAAATTCGCGACAACATCTTGACGGGTCAGCCGTATCAGGCGCACGGCTGGTTCATCGCGCGGCAGAACCCGATCATGAGCATTCCTGATCGCGCCAGGACGATCGAGGCTTTCAAGAAGATGGACTTCATCGCCACGGTCAGCATTTTGCCGAACGACACCGAATGGTTCGCAGATGTGATATTGCCGGAAGCGTCGTATCTGGAACGCTACGATCCGTTGTTGTCGATGGGCAATCGCGCGTACTTGCGCCAGCCCGTCATCGAACCGATCGGCGAGGCGAAGAGCGCACTGTGGATTTATAAACAACTCGGCGAACGCTTAGGCTTAGGCGCTTACTTCAACTACACCGACGAGATCGATTACCTCAATCAGCAACTCGCGCCGCTCGGTGTCACCGTCGACGACATCCGCGCGCAGGGGTACGTTGAAGGGCCGCCGGCCCAATCGGGTGCGGGCGAACCGGAGTTGAAGTTCAACACGCCCAGCGGCAAGATCGAGATCGCGTCGCAAACACTGCGCAAGGCCAATCATCCTGCCGTGCCCGCGTGGGAAGACCCCCCTGCCCCGCCGAGTGGATCGTTCTATTTGCTCACCGGCAAAGTGGGGCAGCACTCGCAATTTGCCACGCAGAACAATCAACTGTTACACAAGTATCAAGACGAACCGCGCTTGTGGATGAATGCGACTGTGGCTGAAAAAGCGGGCTTGAAGGATCACGACGTGGTGATCGTGAAGAGCGAAGTCGGACAGATCACCATCGCGGTGATGGCGACGCAGGCCATCCGCCCCGATTGCGTGTACCTGACGCCGGGGTTCGGTCACCTGTCGATGGGGCTGCGCACCGCGCACGGCGTCGGCGGCAGCGACAGCGATCTGCACGTAACCTACACCGATCCGATCAGCGGCGGCCAGGCGTTGTCGCAGACCTTCGTCACGGTTGCGAAAGCGTAAGACGGAACCTCTCGGCTACCGTCATTGCGCGTGGAGCGAAGCAATCTCCCGGCCAGACAATGCGATTGCTTCGTCGCAAAAAGCGCTCCTCACAATGACGCTGACTGAGTCGTCGCCTGAACAGAGGAATAGAAAATGGCTCTTAAACAACCACACGCATATTTGTTTGACGCCGCGCGCTGCATTGATTGCCGCGCGTGCATGGTGGCGTGCAGTGTCGAGAATCAAGTGCCGCTGAGCGATACGCGCATCTGGGTGGCGGGCGCGGGCGTCACGGGCGAGTATCCCAATCTGGCACGGGCCAGCATGCCCTATCACTGCATGCACTGCATCCAGCCGTCGTGCGCCTCGGCGTGCCCGGTGGGCGCGTGGAGCAAGCGCGCGGACGGGCCGGTGGTCTATGACAGTTCGCGCTGCATCGGCTGCCGCTACTGCATGAACGCGTGCCCCTTCGGCGTGCCGCACTTCGATTGGGACAAGGGCTTGCTGGATCAACCGCTGATCACCAAATGTACGATGTGCGCGCACCGATTGGACGTCGACGGCGAACCGGCCTGTGTGCAGACTTGCCCCACCGATGCCCTGAGTTTCGGCTCGCGCAAAGACATGCTGGCCGAAGCCAAGGCCCGCATCGCGGCGAATCCCGGCAAGTACATCGATCACGTTTACGGTGAACACGAAAACGGCGGCACATCCTATCTCATCATCTCGAATGTGCCGTTCAAAGATTTGGGCTTGCCCGACGTGCCGCAAGAATCGGTCAATCACACCAGCGAAGTAGTCATGAGCGGCACCATTCCGTTCGCGCTGGGTTGGGCGGGCGTGCTGGCTGCCGTGGCCGGCGTGGTGCGATTGCGCGAGCGGCGGCCTCACCCCCCAACCCCCTCTCCCGAAATCAAACAGCCGATTTCGGGAGAGGGGGAGCAGCCACTCCCCTCACCTGAACACTCGACGTCATTCCCGCACGCTTCGCAGACAGGGCATGGCGGGAATCCGGAAGTCCACTCGCCATCGACAGTCAATCTGGATGCCCGAAAAAAGCATTCGGGCATGACGGAACATCAAGCAAGTGAGCCACCCAACGAAACGGTCGCTGTTGCAGATGAAGCGACGAAAGAGCAGGCCGAATAATGGCATCGACAACTCTCACTCAACCGCGCAAGTTGCGTGTGTCGCCCGTCATCGTGACGTTGAACGCACTGGTCCTCATCGGCGTGGTGGTGGCGTTGTATCGCTTCGCCTTCGGCATCGGCGCGATCAGCGGTCTCAACGATTCGTACCCGTGGGGGTTCTGGATCAGCTTTGACTTGCTGTGCGGCGTGGCGTTGGGCGCAGGCGCGTTCACGATGGCGGCCGCTGTCTACATTTTCAAACTCGAACGCTTCCGGCCGCTGCTGCGCCCCTCGATTTTGACCGGTTTTCTGGGCTACGTCATGGTCATCATCGCGCTGCTGGTCGATCTGGGCCGCCCGGAGCGCATCTGGCATATGATCGTTTATCAGAACGGCCACTCGGTACTGCTGGAAATCGGCCTGTGCGTGATGCTGTACACGACGGTGCTGGCGTTGGAGTTCGCGCCGGTGCTGCTGGAAAAACCGAAGTGGCACAGGCCCATCCGCATCCTACACACGATCACAATGCCGCTGGTGATTTTCGGCGTAGTGCTCTCGACGTTGCACCAATCATCGTTGGGATCGCTGTATCTCATCATGCCGCAGAAAGTGCATCCGCTGTGGTGGTCGCCGCTGCTGCCGCTGTTCTTCTTTGTCTCGGCGGCGGCCGTGGGCATGGCGATGATCATCTTCGAATCCTCGCTGAGTTCACGCGCGTTCGGACGCGGCCTCGAAATCGATTTGCTGAGCCGCGTGGCAAAAGCGATCCCGTACACGCTGGGAATTTACCTCGCGCTGAAGTCCGTCGAGTTGGCGGTGACGGGCGAGTTGGGGCTGCTATTCTCGAGCGGTGTGTACAGCCTGCTGTACTGGGCCGAGATCATCGGCGGGGTGATCGTGCCGATCGGGTTGTTCACACGCCGATCGGTCCGTGAGAATCCAAAGGGTTTGTTGCTCGGCGCAGCGCTCGTGATTGTGGGACTCATGTTCAATCGCTTCAACGTGAGTTTGTTCGCGCTCGAGCATCAGGGCGGATTGGCCTACTCGCCCAGTTGGATGGAGTTCGCGGTGAGCTTTGGCATCACCGCGGCGGGCGTGCTGGTCTTTGGTTTGATCGCGAAGAACTTCCCGTTGTTTGCCAGCGAAGAACACGCGGCGCATTGATCCCGCCCAACGTGCAGCTTGAGTCTGGAAAAAATGCCGTATAATGGTTTTGGCCTCATCCCATTCTCACAAGGAGCTCTACCATGAAAGGCGACGCCAAACTCATCGAAGTCCTGAACCAATTGCTGGCCGACGAATTGACGGCCATCAGCCAGTACATGGTCCACTCGGAAATGTGCGACAGCTGGGGTTACGAGAAACTCCACAAGGCCATCGAGGGGCAAGCCATGGACGAGATGCATCACGCCGAGTGGCTGATCCAGCGCATCCTGTTTTTGGAAGGCATGCCCGTCGTGTCCGCCCTCAACCCCATGAAGATCGGCGCGAGCGTGAAGGATATGGTCTTCAACGATCAAGAGGCCGAACTCGGGGCAGTGCGCGCGTACAATGCGGGCATCAAGCTGGCGCGCGAAGTGTACGATCAGGCCACGGTCGATCTGCTGACCAAGATCCTGAAGATGGAAGAAGGCCACGTCGATTGGGCCGAGAAACAGCGCGCCCAGATCAACCAGATGGGGCTGGAGAGCTATCTGGCGAATCAAGTCTAAGTCGAGCGTTTCACCTGTTTCGAGCGGCACGTCAGTTAACGTGCCGCTTTTTATTTGCAACCCGCCATCGGCTGGAAGCCGACGGCTACGCTTGCCAAACCCGCGACGCGGGTTTCCTCTAGATTAGCCGTCGATTTGCCCGTGCCTGTGCTTTGCGCGGCGGACCGCCTGGCGCGACCGACACCCTTTTCCCTTGGGCATGATCAATGTCAGGCTGTCATGTGACAACCATCACTTTGGTCTTGTGAAATCCGGTGCTAATATTTGGTTAACCTTTAATATATGTGGCAATGTGCATACATTGAAAGAATAAGCGCATGACTATCTCTCAAACCCTGGTCCAAGAAGTCTCCAAGTTGGAAGCCAATCTGTGCTCCGCGCTGGCTGATCCGACCCGGCTGTTGATGCTGTATGCGCTGGGCGAGAATTCGCACAACGTGACGGAACTGTCGATGGAGTTAAACATCGCCCAACCGACGGCCTCGCGCCACCTGAAAATCCTGCGCGAACGCGGGTTGGTCAACGCCACGCGACAGGGCGTGAGCATCCAGTATGAACTGGCCGATCAACGCTTGATTCAGGCGCTCGATT
>JACRBO010000881.1 GCA_016219235.1 Chloroflexota bacterium | reverse complement strand
CGATCTCGGCCATCCATCCGGCCAACTTGAAATAGCCGCTGCACTCATCCAGCGGGTGCAGATCGAAGTGATCGGTAAGGCCGATTTCGGGAATGCCTTTCGCAATTGCGCTGGCGCACTGTTCGGCCATCGTCGACTGGCAGTCGCAGGAATAATGTGAATGCAAATGATAATCGTGAGGAATCATGTTGGTCTATCCATTTCCGTGCAGGTTGAACTATAATCTTACCATCCCTGCGCCGCGAGGTTAAGCCATGCGTCACCCACTGGAAGCCGTCCCGTCCGATCGACGCGCTCGAGTCTTCAGCCCGTTGCTCATCGCCACGCTATTGATTACGTTTGCCTTTCGTTTCATCGGCCCGGCCAAACCCACCATCGTCGATTTTGAATTCGCGGGCACAGTCGGCAAAGCAACGGACATCATCAGCGTGTGGACGCCGACGGAACGGATTCACGCGGGTTTCAGCCTGGGCTTCGATTACCTGTACATGCCGATCTATTCCACCACGATTGCCCTCGCCTGCGTGTGGGCCGCCACGGTGCTTCGATCGGGTGCGTGGAGATCAATCGGATTGGCGCTGGCCTGGGGCTTGTGGCTGGCGGCAATATTGGATGCGATTGAGAATCTGGCGTTGATCAGTAATTTGTTCGGCACGCCGATCGATCCATTGCCTGCCCTCGCGGCCGTCTGCGCGGCGCTGAAATTCGGCCTGATCATACTGGGCTTGGTATATGTCATTGTCGCCGTTGGTAGCCGCCTATTCAAACGCACCTGACCCGCCTCTTGCCTCCTGCATCTTGCATCTTGCTTCTGTAACCTCTTACTTGCACCCTGCATCTAATCGAAAGACAACCGCAAGGAGTAGGCACATGGCTCAACTGGGTCTGAACGTGAAACTGCACACCGACTTTGATACTGCGTTGCAAACAGTCACCGACGCGTTAAAGGCCGAAGGCTTTGGCGTGCTGACCGAAATCGACGTGCAGGCGACGCTGAAGAAGAAACTGGACGTGGACTTTCGCCCGTACAAAATTCTGGGTGCGTGCAATCCGCCACTGGCCTATCGCGCCTTGACCGCCGCGCCGGAAGTGGGTCTGCTGCTGCCGTGCAATGTGACAGTGGCTCAGGTGGACGACGGCATCGAAGTGGGCATCATCGATCCGCTGAGCATGATGGGTTTTATAGCCCATCCCGATCTGGAACCGGTGGCCGATGAAGCGCGCCAGCGCTTGGATCGCGTGGCGAAGGCGCTGCAAGAATAATGTACATGTGTGAGTCGCCCTTACTTCATTACCTCGATCGAATTCAACAACAACCGATCGCCCCGATCAGTCCCCGTGCTATCGATCACGCGCCAGCGCGATCCATCGGCCTGCGAATACACGCCGATCTCCAGTTGATACACGCCCGGCTCGATGACGCACGGCAGTTGCAGATCGTTTTGCTGCACCCACACATCGCCGGTGCGCCAGCCCGCCGATGGAAAGCCCAACAGATCGCGGCCCACTTTCAATTCCCCGCGTCCATCGAGCAGATGCACAAAAATCGACAAGGGCAATTGCTGCCCGTTGACGTCCTGCTTCACGCGCCAGTACATCCAGAAGTGCGCCCACTCGCACGCCTTGCCATTCGACGCGGCTTCATAGCCCAACAGCGTTAACGTTGAATTGAAATCGATCGGCGTGTTGAGCGTCGCGCCATCATTCACGGTGACGATCGAAGTTGAAATCACCGGCGCAGTTGAAAGATCAAACACCTCGAACGCCGTTGAGCCATCACTGAACTTCGACACAAACGACGGCGCGGGCAGCCATCGTTCGCGCAGCGTTGGATCGATTGGCGAATAGGCCGGCGACACCAACACCCCCGATCGTTCCGGCCACACGATCGTGTAAGCACGATCCACCCACTTCACATCGTGCTTCGTCGGCACCTGAAAATCAAACAAGAACGGATCGAGATCACGCGGGTTCGTCCCGGCCATGACGATCGGCTGATCGTTCGGTTGCTGCTCGATCCACTTCGCTGCCCGCGCCAGATCGGCGCGATACACCTCGCGCACATCCGCTCGAGTGGGCCATTCGAAGAAATAATCCCGAATGACTGACACACCGCTCACCACGATCAGGGCAGCCACCAACCCGCCGAGAATTCTTCGCGCCTTTGCGACTTCGCGGTTAAATATTATCCAGTCAAGCGCGAGTGCCGGAAACAAAAACGTCACCGGCAGCGACGCACTCGCCCGCAGAAACGACGGCGCGGAGTCGCTCAACATCGACGGCAACAAGCCAATCGGCAACCAGAGCAGTGCGAACAAATAACACGGCTCGCGCCACTTGCGCAGCGCCAGCACGAGGCCGAGATAGAAGAGCATGCCCGTGATTGGATCGAACACCGGTCGGCCTGGCAGGTTGTACCGCGCGATCGGATCGCCGCCGAAGGTGAACATGCCCAGCGTATCACGCGTGAAGCGCAGCACCGGCTCGAAGTTGCCGCTCAGCGCGGCCTGCACGGGTCCGCCGAGTTGCTGCAAACGAACATCGGCTTCGGGTAACATCGCAATGGTGTAACCCAACGGCGCAAAGACGATGGCGGCCACAATTAACACGAGCAACAGTGGTTTGTTTAACTGGCGCGTGATCAAAGAATAGATCACGAAGAACGCCGCCACGATCACGGGCAACGTCCGCGCGGCAGGATAGGTGTAGAGCGAAAGGCCCAGCGCCGCGCCAGCCAGAATAGCCGAGATCATGCGGCGGCGTCGCGTAAGTGAAACCGCCCGCGCATCCCCAGGCAAAATCAGCAATCGGAAATCAGCAATCAGAAATGCAACTAGCGCCGCCATCATCGGCACCGAGGCCGCACGCAGCCCGACGCGGCTCAAGAACACGGGCCAGAAATTCACAGCCAGCAAAGCCGCTGCGATCAAGGCTGTGCGTTGATTGAAGGCGCGTCGAACCCACAGATAAGTAAACAACAGCGCAAGCAAGCCGCAGATCACGGCGGCCAGACGGATGCCTAATTCGGTATGGCCGAAGAAGCCAACCGTGATCGACATCAAGTAGATGAACAGCGGCTCGTTGCCCGCGTTCGAGGTGAAGTACAACGGCCGATCGCCCAGTAACACCGTCACGGCATCGTGGCCGTGAAAGACCTCGTCGTGCTGCAAGCCGGGCGGCGTCGTATCCAGCGCGATCAGCCGCAGGGCAGCGGCGATGACGAGGATGACGAGACAGGGCAACCAGCGGCGCATGAGTTAAGCAGAGAGAAAGGGGATGATGTAGCGTTGCAATGCTACGACACACAGCCGCGCCAGAAACACGAAGACCAGGGCCAACGCCAGCAGTTGTGCTTCGTCCAGCCACGGGGTCAAATCGCGTGTTGATTTCGAGGTTAGTCTGATCACAACCGCTTTGATCTTGCTCAACCACTGATCAACTCCCAGCGTAAATACTAAGCCAAGCGGAATCAACGCCGGAAATAGATAGCGCCCTTGATGCTGCACAAAAGTGAGATTGTAATAGATCAACCCACCAAACGTCAGCGCCACTAACAGTCCCAGCAAGACGCCGCGCGGCTCAATGCATCTTGCATCCTGCATCTTGCATCTTGCAATCAGCCACCAGGTCCAACCACTTAATGCGATCGCCGACAACCCACCCAACACCAGATACGTGCCATCCGGCATCGGCACGGCCATCCAACCGAACTGTCCCCAGAAGGAACGGAACGTCGTCGTCAGGCCGCGCCAGAGTGTGTCGGCTAAGCCGTACTGCGCGATCCATTCGGCGGTGGTGGGCTGCCCCACGACGATAGCGTTGTGCCGCGCCAGGCCCAGAATATCGAAGCCGCCGTAGACGCCCAGGTTGCGAATCCAGAAAAGCGCGCCGAGGGTCAAGGCGGGCAAGAAGACGAGCACGTAGTGCGTCCCGCCGGGAGGCTTCGCACTGTTGCGTGTTGCGTGAAGACGCGCGTGCCAGATGAGCGCCGCGACCACGACAGGCAACGCAGTGTAATACACGGTGGCTTTGGCCAACAGGCCCAGGCCCAGCGTGATGCCCAACATCAACTGGGCGCGCTGCGATGGCTGTGGTGAGCGGAACAGCCGCAGCGCCTGATAGACACACAGCGCGATCAACAATTCGGCCAGTGCATCGCTGTTGACGGCGGACAGCATCGCCACGTGCTGCGGCACAAACGCGACGAAGGCCGCACCGCCCAGGGCGATGTGCAGGCGATCCGGGAACACCTCTGCACCGATGAGATAGGCCACGATCACCAGCGCGCCGCCCAGCACCACCGATAACAACCGAATCGCTACCAGCCAGCCTTCGCTTATGGCATAGATCGGCGCGGCCACCAGGTAGTACAACGGCGGCGAATAGTTCTCGTAGCGGAGCGGATCGATCGAGCGGATTTGCACGTCGCGCGGCGTGCGCGTGAAGTTCTCGCTGTAGGCCTGATCGTAATCGCCTGCTTCCAGCACCGGCAGCGTGCCATGCTCCACGATGTATTTGATGTAGTTATAGTGCGCGGGTTCATCCGGTGCTTGCCACTGGGGGGTGCTAATGGCATACGCCGCGCCGATGGCGAGAAATACAATGAGCAGGGCCAGCAGGATCAACGTGGCGGAAAAGCGTGACATGGGGCAATTGTAATGCGTAAACCGTAATGCGTAAAACGAAGCCTGACGAGTGATGAGTAAGGAGTGAGCACGGTTCACTCGTCACTCGTTACTCATCAGTTTACGGTCCAACCGTGATGCTGTCTTTGATCTTGGCAAACAGCGCATCGCCGATACCTTTGACGGCGTTGATGTCGTCAATGGTTTTGAACGGGCCGTTTTGTGTGCGGTAATCGATGATGGCTTGCGCGATCGACGGGCCGATGCCGGGCAGTAAATCCAATTCTTCAACATTGGCGGTGTTGATGTTGATCGGCGCACTCAGGGTGGCCGAACCCGACGGGGCTTTGGGTGTGGCGACCGCCTCGCCTTTGCGCGGCACATACACCTGCATCTGATCGTTTAATTTTAAGGCCAGATTGACATGATCGAGATCAGCTTCGGCAGTCGCACCCCCCGCCTTCGTCACGGCATCCTTGACCAATGAGCCGACGGGCAACGCGTACACATCGGGTTGGTTCACCGCGCCGCTAACGTAGACGTTGATCAGCGCGGGCGTCGGCGTCGCCGGATCGAGTGTGGGGCGCGGCTGCAACGTGATCGTCATGAGCGCGAGGCCGGGGTCGGGCCGTTTGAGCACGGTGTAGATCACCCACAATACAATCGCGCCAACGACGACCAGAAAAGCCGTGCGAATCAGTTGAAGTCGAGACATCCGTCACACTCCGATGAAAATAGAGCACGGAGACAGTCAGGTGAAAGTGTCTCCGTGCGAAGGTGCGTTACTTGCCCAGTTTAGCGCGTTCTTCGTCGACGATCTTCTCGTCCAGTTTCTTAAACAGCGGCGCGACCGCGCCAAACTTCTGTCCGACCGGCAGATTGCCGGGCTGCCAACGCTCGGTGATCGACGTCCGATCGAACGTCAGGCCCAGATGAGCGCGCGTCGCTTCTTGATACTCGTTGACGATCTGCTTGCCAAACAGATCGCCGCTGTAGCCCAGCATGGCGTGCAAGCGTTGACACGTGAAGGGCAGGAACGGCGCAAACAAAATCTTGAGCGCATCGATCGCGCGCAAGGCCACGTACAGCGTGGTGGCTGTCCGCGCCCGATCGGTTTTGATACTGAACCACGGCGCCTTCTCGTCGACGTACTTGTTGACGTCGCGCGCCACAGCCATCACCTCGGCCAGCGCAGCTTTGAACTTGCATAAGTTGATCAGATCGCCGATCGAACTAAAGGACTGTTCCGCGCGATCGAGCAGCGCCCGATCGGCCTCGTCCAGCTGATCGGGTTGTGGCACGGTCCCGTCATAGTGTTTGTTGGTGAACGACACAATCCGATTGACCAGATTGCCCCACGTCGCCACCAGTTCGTCATTGTTGCGGCGTAGATAGTCGTTCCAGTTCCAATCAGAGTCGCGCGTCTCGGGCATCACCGCCGTCAGGTAATAGCGCAGCGGATCAGGATCGTAGGTCTCAAGATATCGATGCCCCCACACGCCCCAGTTGCGCGAACCGGAAATCTTGCGGCCTTCCATGTTCATGAATTCGTTGGCGGGCACATCGTAGGGCAAGTTCAACGCTTCGTCGTTTGGACCGGCGTACAACTTACTCGCGCCCAGTAATTGCCCTGGCCAGATCACGGTGTGGAAAGGAATGTTGTCTTTACCGATGAAGTAATAGGTGCGCGCGTCCGGATCGTACCACCACGCTTTCCACGCCTCAGGATCACCGTTGTTTCGCGACGCATTATTCGCCGCCCACTCGATCGAGGCGGAGAAATAACCGATGACGGCTTCAAACCACACGTACAGGCACTTGCCTTCGGTGTTCTCGATCGGCACGGGGATGCCCCA
The DNA here is from genome assembly GCA_016219235.1 of Chloroflexota bacterium. The sequence continues at coordinate 939 of JACRBO010000881.1, read as the reverse complement.
GTCGAGGTCGCGCGTGATGGGCCGGCCGCGCAGTTCCGACACGATGGTGCGCGTGAAGGCCACCACATTCGGCCGCCAGAAGTCTTTGCCGTGGCTCAAGTAGTTATTAATCGCGGGCGCGAGTTTACCCAGATCGAGGAAGTGATGCTCAGTCTCGCGCAAAATTGGCCGCGAACCATCAATCTTCGATCGGGGATTGATCAGCAGCTCGGCTTCCAGCAAGTTACCGCAGTTGTCGCATTGATCGCCGCGCGCGTCGGCATAATGACAAATATAGCATTCGCCCTCCACGTACCGATCAGGCAGGAAGCGCTGCTCGGTTTCTGAATACAACAGCTGCCGTTTCTCCTGATAGAGATAGCCGTTCTTGAGCAGCGCCAGGAACATAGCCTGCGAGACCTGAAAGTGATTCTCGGTATGCGTGGTCGTGAAGAGATCGTAGGTGATGCCCAGCTGCACGAACAGATCGAGAAAATGCCGGTGAAAACGCTCATACACGGCCAGCGGCGTCGACTGTTCCGCATCCGCGCGCACCGTGACAGGCGTGCCGTGCGAATCAGTGCCGGACACCATCAGCACGTCATTGCCGCGCAGCCGGTGATAGCGCGCAAAAATGTCGGCGGGCAGATGCGACCCGACGATGTTGCCTACGTGGATTTCTGCATTGGCATACGGCCAGGCCACACACACTAGGATTTTGTCGGACATGATGAACTCTCCTGCAAAGTGATGGCGATTGTACCATTATCGATCTGAAAACAAAACCGCCAGCGCGAGGCTGGCGGTTCATCGTCACACGAAGCGTGCGGCAACGGCTATCGAGAAGCCTCGCTTCTCGACAACGTCCTACCGGTCCGCATCAACATCGAAGTCGTGTTTGTCATGTTTGAGATTCTACCACATCTTCAGGACAGATAATCGCGCAGCTGGCGGCTGCGG
>JACRBO010000880.1 GCA_016219235.1 Chloroflexota bacterium | reverse complement strand
TTATCCGCCGTTTCTGGCCTATACGCTGCTGCGCTGGGACATCAACATGCGCTCGGCCACGATCGTTGGGGTTGTCGCAGGCGGCGGCATCGGCTTCTTTGTGGTGGAGACGATCCGCAAGGGCGGCTACGAAGAATACGCGGCAGCATTGTGGGCGATTGCAGCGGTCGTCATCATCGTGGACACTATCAGCGGCCGCTGGCGGCAGCGCATTTTGCAGGGTGACACGACGGCCGTTACGGCTGCGCCCCGACCGTTTTACACCTCGCTGCGCACGCTGGTTTATCTGGCGCTGGGCGCGGCGGTGTTCGCCTATTGCTGGGATGCCACGCAGATCAACCTGGCGAAAATGTTTGAACCAGCGCCGACGTTTGTGCGCCTGGTGGGCGACTTTGTGGCAGTCGATTTGACGCCGGGTGTGTTTGACACCGTGTTGAAGCAGATGTTGATCACCATCTTCCAGGCGTTGATTGCCACGGTGATCGGCGGCGCGCTGGCGATACCCTTTAGCTTCCTGGCCGCGCGCAATTTGACCGGGCAGGGCGTGCTGCCGCGTATCGGATACTATGTGGCGCGCAGCATCTTCAACATCCTGCGTTCGATTGAGGCGCTGCTGTACGTGGCGATCTTTGTGTTCTGGGTGAGCATCGGGCCGTTCGCAGGCACGCTGGCGCTGGCGATTACGACGTTTGCGCTGATCGGCAAGCTGTTCTCCGAAGCGATCGAGAACATCGATCCCGGCCCGGTGGAAGCGATTGCGGCCACCGGTGCGACGCGCTTGCAAACGATCGTGTACGCGATCTTGCCGCAGATCATTCCGCCGTTCATCTCGTACGCGATCTACCAGTGGGACATCAACATCCGCATCTCGACCATCATTGGCTTTGCGGGCGGCGGCGGCGTTGGCCTGCTGCTCTCCACGTACTTCGGGCAGTTGCAATATCATAAGGCGGGCACCGTCGTGTTGATGATCGTCGTCGTGGTAACGATCATGGACTTCGCCAGTGCCAAGATTCGTGAACGAATGATTTAGGCAATGCACAATTCATAATGCATAATGCACAAAGACCAATCCACCGAGTAACCGATTGACCAATTTACCAATCTACTAATCTACCAAGTACTTAACCCCCGTGACTGACTTACCCATCATCATTGTTTCCTGGAATGTGCGCGAGTTGCTGGCGCGGTGTCTGACTTCGATTAAGGCTGAACTTGAGCGAAGCCAGATCGCGGGCCGCGTCATCGTCGTTGATAATGCCTCGCACGATGGTTCGCCGGACATGGTGCGCGAGCGTTTTCCGCAAGTGGAATTGATTGCTCTTGATGAGAATCTTGGTTTTGCGAAAGGCAATACTGTCGGGTTGCGGCTCGTGCCCGATTCCGAGTACGCGCTGCTGCTCAATCCCGATACGGAGGTGCAACCCGGCGCGATTCAGACGCTGCTGGCCGGGATGCAGGCCCGATCGGATGTCGCGGTGGCTACATCTCGATTGTTTTACGGGGACGGCGCATTTCAGCACAGCGCGTTTCATTTTCCGGGGCTGAGCCAGTTGTATATCGACCTGTTTCCCGTGCCGGGGCGATTGTACGAATCGAGGTTGAACGGACGCTATCCACGCCGACAGTATGAAGCGGGGCAGCCATTCGAGATCGATCACCCGCTGGGCGCGGTGATGCTGCTGCGGGGCGACGCCATGCGACAAGTGGGCTTGTTCGACGAGAGTTTCGCGCTGTATTGCGAAGAGATCGATTGGGCGGCGCGATTCAAAGAGGCAGGCTGGCGCAACCTGTGTGAGCCGGCGGCGAAGATCACGCATCACGAGGGGCGCAGCACGTCGCAAGTGAAAGTGGCCTCGTTCGTGAAGTTGTGGACGGCGCGCTATCAGCTGCATGTCAAACATCCGCGGTTTGCGCCGCTGCCGCTGGCAAGGCTGATCGTAACGCAGGGCATAAAACGCAAAATGCGGGGGATCGACCCCGAGATGCGGGCGGCGTGCGAACGGATTATTCAAGTGTGGAATCCGAAATCATGACGCGCTTAGCCGCCATCGTTTTGACCAGGAACGAAGAACAGCACATCGGCGCGTGCCTGGATTCGCTGGCGTGGGCCGAGCGGCGGGTGGTGGTTGATTCGTTCAGTATGGATCGGACGTGCGACATCGCGCGCGAACACGGCGCGGAAGTGATCCAGCATCCATTCACGGATTTTGCCGCGCAGCGCAACTTCGCGCTAGATCAGATCGAGGCAGAGTGGGTGTTCTTTGTCGATGCCGATGAGCGGGCGATGCCGGAGTTGGGCGCGGAGGTTCAGTCGATTGTGGATAACTCCCTTCCCCTGTCAGAAACGGGGGAAGGGCCGGGGATGGGGGTCAATGGCTGGCAAGTGCCACGCCTGAACTATCTGTTTGGCAAACTCACCAGGGGCGCGGGTTACTGGCCCGATTATCAAATGCGTTTGCTCAAGCGCGGCTGCGCACGCTACACGCGGCCCGCGTCGGAGATTGTCGAGCTGGAAGGCCAATCGGGTTGTTTGACCAACCCCTTGATTCACTCTAATTATGAATCGATCGCGCAGTTTCATCAGAAGCAGCGGGTGCGGATCGATTTCGAGGCGCGGAATTTGATCGAGCAGGGCGCGAAGTTGAAGTTCTACACGCCCTACTACATGACCGTGAAGCATTTCTGGTGGCGCTTCAGGACGCTGCAGGGCTATCGAGATGGCGTGCACGGCCTGCGCCTGTCGCTGGTGTTGGCTTATTACTTTGGCTACCGATATTATCGTCGCGCGGCTCAGTTGGCGCGATCGGTCAAAAAGGTTTGACATGGCTTGCGGCTAGTGGTACAATCTCGCGGCACTCAGCAGTGAGCATCTCTGCGTGGCACCAAATGAATACGGAGGGATGGCCGAGTGGTTTAAGGCGGCGGTCTTGAAAACCGCTGTAGCCCTTGTGGTTACCGGGGGTTCGAATCCCTCTCCCTCCGCCTTAGTGATGTGAATGGGGAGGTGCCGGAGTGGCCGAACGGAGCCGCCTGCTAAGCGGTTGTAGGGCTTAATAACCTTACCCAGGGTTCGAATCCCTGCCTCCCCGCTTTACAAGTTAGCATAGTTATACCCCTGTAGCTCAGCGGATAGAGCGCGGCCCTGCGGAGGCTGAGGCTTGGGTTCAATTCCCAACAGGGGTACAGACAAATCGCACAGAGACTTTGCTGTGCGATTTTTGTTTGTTTGGCAGAGGACCCCGGTCTGTGGCAAAGATAACGCGCCCCGATCAAGCGATCGGGGCGCGTCGGTTCAGGCGCTGGCCGTTGGCGAGTTACGCTTCGATGGACAAAACGGTGACCATACCAAACATGCCGTGGGACGATTCGGCGTGCGTCAGGACGTGGCAGTGGAAGGCCCACAGGCCCGGCTCTTCGCATTCGACGAGCACATCGTAGCGCTCGCCGGGCGCGATGTTGAGCGTGTCGGCGTAGTAAGGTGCGGGCAGCGTCATGCCGTCTTTGGCAAAGACCAGCTGATACATGCCGAGTAGATGCATCGGGTGAATGAGCAAGCCTTCGTTCATATAGCGGATACGCAGCTTCTGGCCTTTTTGGGCGGTCAGCGGCTGGGTGTAGGGGAAGCTCTTGCCGTTGATGGTCAGGCCGACGCCGGTGTCGTTGAGCACCATTACATATTCTTTATCGAAGGCGGGATCCTTGGACTTATCCTTCGGTTCGATGATGAACGATCCGATGAGACCTTTGGTCACCTGCTCGGCGGCGTTGTGATGCGAATGGTACATGTGAGAACCGGGGTTCCTCGCAACGAACTCGTAAGTGAACGAGGTGCCAGGCGCGATGGGCGGTTGCGTCAGGTAGGGCACGCCGTCGAACTTGTTGGCGATCAGCACGCCGTGGAAGTGGATGCTGGTGCTTTCCGTCATTTCGTTGGTGCACACCACGCGCACAGTGTCGCCTTCGGTGACGCGGATTTCAGGGCCGGGCACAAGGCCATTGTAGGTGAATTCCCGGATCTTCTTGCGCGGCTCGATTTCCCAATCGACCTGCCGGCAGGTGATCTCGAAGACCTTCACGTTGCCGTCCAGGGTGAATTGGAGCGGCTTGCGCCAAAACATGTCGTCTTTGCCGATGTTGTCCAGGAATTTCTTGACACCTTCCTCGTGCAGGCGGTCCATCTCTTTATAGTCGGGGGTGGCCTGCGCGGCCGGAGCTGCTTCGGCCATGCTGTCACCCATGACCGCCGGTTCAGCGGCCGGCGCGGGCGCGGCACAGGCTGCTGCCAGTCCCAGCCCGGCCCCCGCCACGCTGGCGGTTCGCAGGAACTGGCGGCGCGAAAAATGTACTGGCTGGATCATAAACTCCTCCTTTGGATGGGTAATACGGGTAGTGTACT
>JACRBO010000879.1 GCA_016219235.1 Chloroflexota bacterium | reverse complement strand
CCGACTTTCACATGTACAAGCATATCGGCGTGGATGCTGGGATTCGCACGTTTCCAGACTACGTCTGGTAAGTGCAACAGTCAAGTAGTTCGAAAAGTCATGTCGTCTGATAGTCATTCGGCGCGTGGGTGTCCTTGCCCGATTTGTCATTGGTCATTGTTCATTATGTCATTGACTGATTTCGCTCCAGCCAAATTTCGCCCCTGAAGAAAACGCCTTCTCCTGTCCTTGCCGCCTGATGATCACACGGCCTGAGCCAAATACCTCGCACAATTGACTCTCCAGATCGATCAAGCACGCCGTGTTCTCGTCGATGCCGAGGATGGCCGCCGATGGCGGCAGCAGCGACTCCATCTCCTTCAAGCGCCGCTTGCCGATAAAGCAATAGCGCGTATCAAAGGCCGCGCCGCCTTCGCTGTTGTTCCAGTGCGGGGCGATAGCTAACTCCAGGCCATACGGGCCGAGCAAATCCAGGCCGTCTACCCAGTACGGATCGTGTCCGGCTTTGTAGAGTTCATAGACCGGCACGACGTGGCGGCTGGCCGCAATCGCGGCCGAACTGGCTAGCACCAGATGCCGCCCTTCACTGAGCGTGGCACGGAAGGCGTCATGGATGGGTGAATCGATCCAGTTGCGGACGGCATACGTCGGGCTGCCGGGGCCGGAGAAAACGTAGTTGGCCGCCAGAATCTGATCGGCCACCGCTTGAATCTGATCGGGCGTGGCAAACCGTCGGGCCTTGAACGAAACGACGCTCAATTCCTGTTGCAAATTCTGCTTGAAATAGCCCACGGCCTTTTCAGCCAGGTCCCCCGCGTTTTCTTGAAAGCCGGCGGGTGTATCCAGAAAAATCGCGCGCAGCGGCTCACTCAAGCGCGCCATCACCGCGCGATGCGCCGGACTCAACCGCGCCGACATCTCGCCCGAACTCATCAACGTCAACGTCCCTAAAGTCATGAAAGCCCCAGCCTCATTTTAAGATCAAATGCTTCAAAGATTATAACACCCGCTTTGTCGTTCGTTGGTCATTTGTCATTATTCATTTGTCATTGCTGAATTGCCATTGCTCATTGTTCAGTGATCATTTATAATTGTCTTACTTGGGGATGCACTGGCTTCGACGGGTAGCGATCGAGGTCGCGTGGCAAGCCGGGGCGCTCTGGCCCCGTTAACAATGGAGCAAACTTTAGGTGCCAACCGCACCAACTACGCGGCTCTTCCTCTCGCTGCATAAGCGAGTGTAAGAACCAGATCATCTACGGATGATCCGTCGGCCTCGGCCTCGTGCTGGTGGGTCGGGAGTCCGGCGAGACAATGCCAGCGTGCGGTCCACTCCACGCCGATAGAGTGGACCAAAGACCATCGGCTGGCTGAGGCGGTCTCCGTGTCGATGCGGAGCGCAGCAGCGACACCCAAACATCGACTAAGCTTGTAGGCATTCGACGTCATCCTATTCGGACGGGGGTTCGATTCCCCCCATCTCCACCAGGTCGAAGACGCCCGAGGTTAACTAACCTCGGGCGTCTTTCGTATCACCACGCGTCGCTGCTTAGCCATCTCAGTATCCAAAACAATCGGACGCAGATGGACACAGACTCCTTAATTTATCTGTGTTCATCTGCGTCCGAAAATTTCACTCAACGTTGAGGCCCGAACCAATGACGACTTCACCGACAAGGCGCGCGAAGAGACCATCGGCTGCGGCCTGCGCGAGGAAGGCGGCGGCTTGATCGGGCGTAAGTGCGATCAGCAAGCCGCCCGAAGTTTCCGGCTCGAACAGCAACGCGCGATTGGCCGCGTCGATCGAATCGGCGAACGTGGTGTGCGGTGTGACAAAATCGCGATTACGGCCGAGGCCGCCGGGGAAGATCTCTTGCTCGGCGTAGCTGCGTGCGCCGGGCAAAATGGGGATGTCATTCATGCGGAAACGGAATTGCACATTCGACGCGTCGTGCTGCGCGACCATTTCCAGGCTGTGGCCGAGCAAGCCGTAGCCCGTAATGTCAGTGCAGGCGTGCGCTTCAAAACGCTGCGCCAAGTGCGCGGCGTGACGATTGAGAATGCTCATGCTCTCGACGGCCGCCGCAACGTGATCGGGCGCGGCTTTGCCTTGCTTGAGCGCAGTTGTGATCAGGCCTACGCCGAGCGGTTTCGTCAAGATCAACTGATCACCAATTTGCGCGCCGCCTTTGGCCAGGATGTGCGCGGGATGCACGATGCCCGTCACCGCCAAGCCATACTTCGGCTCGGTGTCGGTAACGGTGTGCCCGCCGATGATGATCGCGCCGGCCTCGCGCACTTTCTCGGCGCCGCCGCGCAGAATCTCGGTTAAGATCGCACGATCGAGATCATCGGGGAAAGCGGCTAAATTCAGCGCAAACAACACTTCGCCGCCCATCGCGTACACATCGCTCAGCGCGTTGGCGGCCGCGATCGAACCATACGTGTAAGGATCGTCCACGACGGGCGGAAAGAAATCGAGCGTGCTGACGATGGCCTGTTCGGCGTTGATCTGATACACCCCCGCGTCATCAGGACCGTCAAGCCCCACCAGGACTTGCGGGAACAGGCTGCCGTCAAACGTATCTTGTAATGGGCGCAGCACCTGCGCCAGGTCACCGGGACCGAGTTTGCTGGCTCAACCCGCGCACGTGGCGCGCGAGGTCAAGCGGACTTCTTCGCGAGTCATGATTGTCCTTTCATCAACATTGCCCTGCAGCGTCGAGTATACCCGATTCGACTGCGCCTGTCGATTGAGTGGCGATGGTATAATCGTTTTGCAAGATTGAACCAGGCGGAGTGTGTCTTTGAACAAGATATCAAAATTCGAAGCATTGGCGGAGCAGTGGGTCGAAGGCACCTTTGGCCGTTTATTGGGCGGGCGGTTGCAGCCGATGCAAGTGGCGGCGGCACTGGCGCGCGCCATGGAAGACAATCAATTTGAGGCGGATACGGGTGAGCGCTTTGCGCCCAACATCTACTGGGTGTATTTGAATCCCGGCGATTATGAGGCACTGCGCGAAGCGACGCCAACGCTGCCCGAAGATCTGGCGCGATCGTTGATCGCGTTGGCCGAGCGTGAGGGGCTACGGCTGTCGGAACAACCGATCGTGGAGATTCGATCCGAAGACTCAATCCCGCGGCGGCAGGTCTCGGTGGCTGCACAGTACGTGGCGCAGGACACCGCGCCGATTAGCCAGACGGCCGAGATCGCGCCGGAAGCGGTCGATGCGATTCGACACTCGTTGTCCACCGCCTCGAATGTTCACAGCTTCTTGATTCTGGAAGGCCGTCGACATGTGCCGTTGGTGAAGCCGGTCGTGACACTCGGCCGCGCGCTCGATAACGACATCGTGCTGGATGATGCGCGTGTCTCGCGCCATCACGCCCAACTGCGCCTTCGGCATGGGCGCTACGTGCTGTACGATACCGGCTCAAGTGGCGGCACAACGGTCAACGATCGGTCCACATCTGAAATTGTGTTGAATGCGGGCGATGTCATCGCGCTGGCGGGGGCGCAGATCATCTTTGGTGAAGACACGCCCACGCCGCCGGAACCGCCCGTTAAAGAGCACGATACTTTGCCTTTCGGCAAATAAGCCTTTGTCATTGGTCATTTTTCATTTGTCATTATGGATGTTGTGATCTTCATCGGTCGGATTGTTCTAACAGGCTTGCTTTACGCCTTCCTGATCGCGGTCTTTGTTTTGCTCTGGCGCGATTTGCGTG
>JACRBO010000875.1 GCA_016219235.1 Chloroflexota bacterium | reverse complement strand
GTCCGACGCGCTGACCAGGCCCGCCGTGATCTCGTCGCCGGGATGATCCGTCATCTTCTCCACGCCGCAGACCAGCGCGAAGTTAATCTGCCCGCTGGCGACGGCCAGATACGCTTCGCGAAAAGCCGCGCCGCCCGATGAGCACGCGGCTTCGACTTTGACCGCTTCGATGCCGCGCAGGCCTGCTTCGTCCGTCAACAAACCCGATAGCAGATCCTGTCCCGACAGCGTGCTGGACAGCATATTTCCGATGTACACGCTCTCGATCTGTTCGGCGCGCGCGTCTTGTAACGCGGCCAGCATGGCATCCACCGCCAGAAAATAGATCGGCTTGTCCCACCGATCCCCGATCGGCACCTGGCCGATCCCGATGATACTAACGTCTCGCATAATGTCCTCTTGAAACACGGACACATGCACCTGCATGCAAGTGCTGGTGTTACACGGATTTCACGGATAAACTGACGGAATCCGCGTTGATTATCACTGCTGGATTCCCGCCTGAAGCGCGCGGGAATGACGTTGACTACCGAACTACGCGACTACCGCACTACTGCACTACGCGACTATCGCACTACACATACTTCCACCAGATGCCCGTACATTCCGGCACACTGGCCCAGTGATTGTCGCGAATCTCCTGCTCGAACCGTTCGCCGAAGAAAAAACCCAGGCCTGCAGCCGCCTCGTCCACCGAAGCGAACTGGTAATCGGTGCGAATGGATTTGTGCTGAAAACCCAAGTCTTGCTCCAGAAAATCATAGTAATCAGGATACAACCGCGCGGGTTCGGCATAGCCGGTGCCCAGCGTCTCGACGATGATCAGCGCGCCGCCGGGCCGCAGCACGCGGCACATTTCGCCGATGGCCTGTCGGAGCGCCGCTTGCCAATCGGGCACGAATTTGGCCGACAGGTAGATGATCGTCCAGCCGGCGATGGCGATGTCCGCGCACTGATCGGGCAGGGGCGCACGTCGATGTTCGGTCACAGCAACCTGCCACCTCACACCTTTGGTTTGCCTGAGCTTGTCAGCGGCGACGCTCAACATTGCGGCGGAAGCGTCGAGGGCCACGATCGATCGGGCGGTGGGGGCCGCCAGATCGGTCAATCGGCCCGTGCCCGCGCCCCATTCGACCCAATCGGCTTGATCGAATGATCGGATGGCGGTCAGCGCAGGCCAGAGCTGGTGTTGGTAGTCTTCATGCGCCACCAGATTTTCGTAGGCGGCGGCCTGTTCGCGATAGATCGCCAGCTGATCGGGCAACTCAACCTCCGTTAAGGTGGCCTTAATCGAGGCGTAGTATAACACAAGGAGGCATCTTGTCGCGCCTGAGTGGGTGTGTTAGAATCGCCTTAAGACTCAGGTGAAAAGTGAGTGCCGTGCGATTATCATTCCGGCGTGCCGCCGGGATTTTGCTTATAGGGCTGTTGATCGAGGCCGGCTTCGTGGCGGGGTTGCTGCTCGCGCCCACCCTGTTGCCCGTTTCACCGCTGAAACTGGGCGACGGCAATCCAACCGGTCTATATGGCGAAGCGTGGGACGCGGCTGAGCGCTCGTTTTACGGGCAGGTGCCGTCGGCTACCGTGCGGACGTACGGCGCGATTCGCGGCATGCTTCAGGCGTTTAACGATCCGTACACGTCGTTTTTCGAGCCGCCCGCGACGCAGCAACAGAGTGAACAGCTGGCAGGCAAGTTTGGCGGCATCGGCTCGACGGTGCGGCGCGAGACGGATGGGCGCATCGTGTTGTCGCCATTTCCAGATCGACCCGCGGCGCAGGCCGGTGTGCACGACGGCGATGTGCTGGTCAGGGTCGACGCGCGAGCCGTTACGCCGGACATGACCTTTGACGCCATCTCGCAACTTCTGCGCGGCGAAGTGGGCACGAACGTCACAATTGGCGTGCTGCGCGAGACGCGCGCGCTGACGTTTACCATCACGCGCGCGGAAATCAATGTGCCATCGGTGACGTGGCGCGTGCTCAGTGAACAGCCGTCGATCGGCTACGTGGCGATCAGCATTTTTGCCCAGCCGACCAAGGATGAGTTGGTGCAGGCGATTGAAGAGTTACGGTCTAAAGGCGCTACGAAGTTGATCCTCGATCTGCGCGACAACGGCGGCGGCCTGCTGGACTCGGCCATCGATGTGTCCAGCCAGTTTGTCGATGGCCTGGTCGTAATCGAAGCGCGGCGTACCGGCGGCGACCGGGATTTCTCCGCCAACACGATCGGTGCGGCGCGCGACCTGGCAATCGTGGTGCTGGTCAACGGCAACACCGCCAGCGCCTCCGAGATTGTGGCCGGCGCGATTCAGGATCGACGGCGCGGCAAATTGATCGGCGAGCAGACCTACGGTAAAGGTTCGGTGCAGAATATTTTGCCGCTGTCCGATGGCTCCTCACTACATGTGACGGTGGCCCAGTGGCTTACGCCGAGCCGGCGGCAAATCACTGGCAAAGGTTTGACGCCGGATG